>JAAVHP010000026.1 GCA_014799665.1 Clostridiales bacterium | reverse complement strand
TTTTCGCAGTCAAGCCGTTTCAAGAGATTTCTCGCCACCCTCGAAATGACAAAGAGAGGGGTTTACTCGTTTAAAACATATTCCCCCAACGTAAAGTTTTCTTGCTTACTTCTTTTTCAGGTGAAGTAGAAAGTATATCATCGCATACAAGAAACAAAAGAATAGAAATGCAAAACAAATGTCAATGTAATCGAAGCAAAGTTTTCTTGCTTACTTCTTTTTCAAAAGAAGTAAGTTGACTAAATTAATATAAAATGATACAATATACGCGAGGTGAGTATGGACATAAGAGATACGGTAAGGGAGCTGTTTGACCCGACGTTCGAGGCGGTGGGCGACAGCGACCTCAGCTACGACCAAAAACGCACGGTGCTTTATAACCTTTACTGCTTCGCGTGCGCGGTATATCCCGAGTACGTGGGCAGTCCGTGCAACACGCTGTTCGAGTACGGTTGCTGTTTTTTGATCGAGCCCGAACGCCACCCCGACTACTCAAAGGATAATCCGGAGTTCGTACATACCGCCGCGTCGAGCGACGCGCTGCCGAGCGGCGGGCGTTGGTACAAGCGCAGGGGCAAGGACTTCATCAAGTATGATTATGGCTCGGCGCTGTTCGATAGGCTCGTCATGAGCGAGGTCATACCCCCCGCCGACCGCAAGCCGATCGAGCAAATCTCGCTGTACGCCGCGGTGTACTTGGTGTGCAATATGTTCAAGACCCTGCGCCCGCTGTGGTACACGTACTACTTCTACCTCGACGCGACCAACGAGCCCGTCGACGAGGAGTTCGACGATAAGCTGTTCGAGCTACTGCACGACAAAGCGATATATAAGCAAGCGACCGAAGTTCGCGGCTCCATGCTGATAGGCGACGAGGTCGAGCTCGCCGGCGCGGACAAGCTTCTCAACTGGTACAAGCCGTTTATCGATCTTAGGCGCGATTATATCTTCGACGTGTTCGCAAAACGCATGGCAAGCGGCGACGTCGAGTTTGTAAGCGAGTATTCGCAAACGCTCTTGTCGTGCTATCCCGATAGCGTCGCGCTCATGAACTGGAACGCCGCCGCGCGGACAGAACGCGTGGTGCGCGATCGCGACGAGAAAGCCCTGCCCGAGCTAATACGCGATCTAAAAGACTACGCCGCCGCGGCGAACGGCTCGCCCGTGCTCGACAAGTACCTTAAACTCGCCGAGCTTATGAAAAAGAATATCGACAGCAATAGTTAGGAAATACGACAAACAAAAAGCACCGTTAAGACGAGCGGTGCTTTTGAATTATGTGCTATTTCCTAATCAATTCAATTTCGAAGTATTGTTCTTGGAATGCGGTTTTTGCGAGTATTTCTTCGTTTGAAAAATCGCAACCGTCGGGCGCGACGACCCATTTATCCTCGACGTCATTTAGCCTGTGAATGATTGCTATAACCGTACCGTCGAACTCTGTCAGCGGCTCGTCCACGCCGAGAACGTACGCGTCCTGCGCTTCGCCGTCGCCGCCGAGAACGTCGGGAACGAACCCGTAATTTATCCCGTATACAATATCGTCATGGTTGGGATGAACCGAGCCGAGCGGTCTGTCTATAACTACGTGTACGAGTTTATTAAGTGCGGATCTATCGGGGCGAAAGCCGATTGACTTAACCGTAGACAGTGCATTTTTAAAGAAAGCCGTTAAGCCGTTGACAACGGCAAGATTATCGACGGCGTGCTCGGGTAAGTCGTAATAATACTTGCCCGTCTTTATATCGATAGAAAGTCTGTCCAAAGGGAAACCCGTTACTTTCTTCTCGTGCGGTACGCTCGACAAAATGAACGGTGCGGACGAAAGACTGTCGTCCATGCTCGAAAAAACGTTGTTCTCGTTATAAATAAAATATATTGCGTTTTTATATCTGCCGACGAGTTTTCCGCCGTGAGCTTTGGATAGCTCCGCATAGTAATCGGTCATTTCGTCGTCGGATAATTCTTTGCCGTTGACGCGCCGAATATGCGTCATCGGTTGAAGCCGTTCTTCCAGTCCGTCGAAATATAGTCCGCTGTCGCATGAAAAGACGGGCATGGAAAACGCGTTGTAATATGCTATTGCTTTGATCTTCGCGTTTTCTAACGGGTCTTTGCCGCTCTCGTTGACAGTCGGTAGCTGTTCATGTAAATCGTTAAGCCCGATCAACTCAAACCCCAAAGCTTCCGCAACGGGTTTCATTAAATTAAACTTTGCTTGATTAGTTGTTCCGTAAAGAATTTTCATAAGTGTATTTCCTATAAGATAATAGCTTTTTAATTATTTTAACACGCCGCTATGTGCGTGTCAATAATTCTTAGTTTTGTATATAATTAAGTTTATGTCGCTGCAACTGGATTGTGCGCGGGACTCGCGCACGGGCTTCGGCTTCGCCGAGCGCCTAGCGAACTGCGCGCGGTTCATTCAGCACCGCTACCAATAGAAATACCCACCGCATTCGCGATGGGTATTTCTATTGGTAGCGGCAACTGGATTCGAACCAGTGACCAATCGGGTATGAACCGAGTACTCTAGCCAGCTGAGCTATGCCGCCATATCGAAATATAGTATATCAAATAATCTTCGGTTTGGCAAGGATTTTTCGGTATGTTTTTAAGATAATTATTCTTTGTGCCATTTGACATTGGTTGTGTATAATGATAAACTATTCGTAAACCAAACGGACGAAAAACTTATGAATTATTTATTTTTCGATATAGAATGCGCGTCGTGCAAGGACGGCGGAAAGTTATGCGAGTTCGGGTACGTGCTCACGGACGGCGAATTCAATATTATCGGGCAGGAAAATTTTTTGATCGACCCTGCGTGTACGTTCGATTTTTACGTTCTTAAAAAGATGCTTAACTATCCCGAGCGCGTTTACCGCAGAAGCCCAAAGTTCCCCGAGCTGTATTCCAAAATATCTTCGTTACTCACTGTGCCTGATACGCTCGTCATAGGGCATACCACTCTCGGCGATTGCGAGCATATCGGCGACGATTGTATTCGTTATGGGCTGCCCGTGCCGTCGTTCGATTTCGTCGACATTACCGAACTGTACAAGCTTCATTCGCAGTCGGCGAACGCGACCAACCTAGTCAAAATGTGCGAGGAGCTGAACGTAACGGTAGACGGCAAAGCGCACTCCGCCGACGTCGACGCGCTCATGACGATGCTCGTTTGCAAAGAGCTGTGCGCGCGGTTCGAGTGCTCGTTCTCGGCGCTACTCGATAATAGCAAGAACTGCCGCGCTACGTTTAAGGACTACGAACTGCATTACCGCATGAAACAGGCGGTCGAGGAATACAAAGCCGAGTGCAAGGCGAACGGCACGCTTTTGACCGAAACCGAGCGATATAACGTTTTCACTTTCGCAAAATGCGTCAAGTCGAAAGGCGAGCCGAAAAAAACGACGATTACGGGAAAAAATATCTATATAATCGATACGTATCAAACGGCGCACTATACCGAGCTTATCAATATCATTCGGCTCGTGGCGAGCGCCGGAGGCAAGACCGTTCTCAAACCTAATTCGTGCGATATCTTCGTCGATCACGAAATCAAAACGGCAAGCGGCGATCTCGTTTACAGCAAAGCCAAAGAGAAAGCCGAGCGCGCGGCGCGGAACGGCAAGGAAATAGAGTTTATCAGGCTCGACGAATTGTTAAAACGCATAGGCGTCGACGACGGAGAAATACGCAAGCCGTTCAAAATCAATTTTGCGAAAATGGCGAAAGAGCAAGACGAACGTGTGGTGTACAACGAAGAAGCCGGCGGCTCGCCGCTCGGTGAGTTGCTTTAAGGAATTAAGGAATAAGGATACAATCTATCACCGAAACCGCTAGCGCGGTGGAAGGCTAATAGCGTTTTTGCTCAATCACCCAAAAACAAACCCTCACCTTGGGGGAGGGAACAAAAGGGAGGGGCATAATGGAAAAGTTGGTGGTTGGAGTACACAACAATAACGAGCAACCCCATAATGCCCCCACCACCACTACGTGGTCCCCCTCCCCCCAGAGGGGGAGGTTGTATAAGGATAAGTTTCAATAAAAAAGTACGGCTGTAACACCGTACTTTATTTATAACTTAAAGTTTTCTTGGTTACTTCTTTTTCAAAAGAAGTAACGAAAAACACAACAACTACGGTTTAAGTCTGCTCGGTCCGCGGAACAGGAACGTTACGTCCTTGACCGACGGCAGGTCGAACAGCTTGACGAGCGTACGGGTAATACCCAGACCGAACCCACCGTGCGTAGGCGCGCCGTAGCGGAAGAAATCGAGATACTCGGTCATGGTTTCGGGTTCGATCCCGTTCTCGATAATATTCTGGCGCAGGTTATCGTAACGGTGTTCGCGCTGTGCGCCCGACGTGATCTCTATGCCCTTGAACAAAAGATCGTAGGTCTTGGTAAGCGTGGGGTCGTCGTCCTTCTTCATGGAATAGAACGCGCGCGCCTTGGCAGGGAAGTCGATAATGAACACGAAATCACTGCCGAACTTGTCTTTGACGTACTTGCAGATAAGCTTCTCTCCGTCGGGATCGAGATCGCCTTTGAGCGCGCGCGGCACTTCGTAGTTCATCTCGTCTTTGAGTATGCGGTATGCGTCGGCGAGCGTAATGCGCGGGATCTTGTAATCGAGCGAAATAATATCGTTATCGAAATACTTCTTGTACTCGTCGTTGAACTGTTTTTTAACGCCGTTGATTATGTGCTTTAAGAGCGCTTCCTCTATGTCCATAACGTCGTGGTGGTTTTCTATGAACGACACCTCGACGTCGATACCCGTGAACTCGGTGTCGTGGCGCGAAGTAAAGCTGGGGTTGGCGCGGAAATACTCGCCGATTTCGAACGTGCGGTCGAAGCCCGCCATCATCGACATTTGCTTGTACAGCTGCGGGCTCTGCGTGAGATACGCTTTCTGCCCGAAATAGTTTTTGAGCTCGAACACCTCGGACCCGCCCTCGCTCGACAGCGCGGTGATCTTAGGCGTATGGATCTCGATAAACCCGTTCTTATTGAAATACTCTACGGCGAGCCGCTCGAACGCCGTCTGGATGCGGAACATGAACACCTTTTTCTCGTCGCGGAGATCGATCCAGCGGTAGTCCATTCTAAGGTCCTGCCCGCTCTCGCTGTTGAGCGGAACGAGATCGGCAATGCTCATGATCTCGATTGCGGTGGGGTAGATCTCCTTGCCGCCGTTGCGCACGTATTCCGAGAACACGCACTTGCCTGTGATCGCAACAAAGCTGTGCGGCGTGAGCTTTTTCGCCGTTTCGTACGTGGGATTGTCTTTTTCGATAGTCACCTGCACCGCGCCCGTCACGTCGCGAATGACGATAAACATTATCTTCTTGTCGCGGATCGTTTCGACGTAGCCTTTTATCAGGCACTCGCCCGCAGTAAGGTCTTTGATGTACGTTCTTTTCATACCGAATTTCTCCGTAATGTGAATTCCTTTACATTTTAGCACTCGCAAACCGAAATGTCAAACGGATATAAATAATAACAAAAACGCAATAGAAAAACGCGGAGCTCGATCTGTCAAGCTCCGCGTCTTTGGAACTGATGATTTAAGTTCGTGCGGCAATCTTGCTGTCGATTTCCGCGCTTCGTTCGTCTATATATATCGGTAGTATCACAGAAATCGCCGACGCAATCTTACTCGCGTCACTTAATCATCAGTTCCTTTTCTTGCGGGGAAAAAGTGCGATTAGTAGCCGTAATCGTTGTCGTTCTCGCACCGCATACACTTGCAGCACATGGCTACGGGTTTGCGTTGCTGTTCGCGGACGCAGCAGCACGGCATTTGCCGATTGTGCTCATGGCAGCCGCACGAACCGTGGTTGTCGTTTTTGTGCGCGCAGCAGCAGTTTTGCTTGCGCTCGCATCCGCAGTTGTTTTTGCGCTCGCAGCAGTTATTGGTCCGGTTGCAGCAACAGTTGTTATTGCCGTTGTTAAAGAAGAACATAATAACACACCTCCTGAAAGTATGTACAGTTTGTGCGGGGGTGGTTACATTATCGGTATATGAGGATATGGGCGGGGGTGTTACGGATAATTTATATAGCGAAGATATAATTACGCGATAATTCTCGGCGGTATATCTTGAAATTCGATAAAAATTAGTTTATAATACAAGTGAAAAAGCTTGCTTGCAAGGGCTTTTTCACGACGTATTTCAACGAACGGCTCTTATTTGCGTTTTCGCAAATAAGTTTGCGACAGCAAAACAAAAACGCAGTTTTTGTTAGCCATTTAACGTTATAATAAGACGGTAGCTAAGGAGAATCAAGGTGAAGAACGAGAAGATACCGATCATCGTCGGGGTGACGGGGCATAGGAATATCGTGGGCGAAGATAAAGCCGAGATCAAGGCAAAGGTCGTCGACAGCCTTAAAGAGATCCAAAATCTTTGCAAGGGCAAGGACGGAAACGACACGCCCGTGATCATGCTTAACGCGTTTGCGCAGGGCGCGGATATGCTGTGCGCCGAAGCGGCGTTCGAGCTGGGTATCGACGTTTACGCCGTACTCCCGCGCGACGAAAAGAAGTATATCGACAGCTTCGACGACGAAGCGGACAGAGCCAAGCTTTTCGAGTATCTTTCAAAAGCCAAGCGGAAGTTCGTCGCGCCCGACATGGAGAAAAACAAGGCGTGGCTCAAAAAGACGATATATATCGACGACGACAGCTACGAGTACCGTCAGCTCGGGATATATATGGCGGAGCATTCGCATATTCTTATCGCGCTCTGGGACGGCAAGCCGCCCAAAACGCAATTCGGCTGCGGTACGGTCGAGGTGATCAAGTTCGCGCTTGAACATAACTTTTTGGACAAGGACCACCTGTTCAAACCGGGCGCGATAAACAATTCCGCGGTGGTGTGGATAAAGTCGCGGCGGCAGGGCGACGGCGATTCGGCGGATATTCAAAAGCAATGGCTTATAAGCAGTCTGGATAGCTGCGGCAAAGATTCGTCCGAGTACCTGACCTCGACCGAGCCGCCCGAGTTCTTAAAGGATATTATCTCAAAAACGGCGCGGTACAACGCCGATACGGTTTCGGTCGGCGATGACGCAGTAAACCTCTGGGCGAACGTCGACGAGTTGGACGAGTACAGGAAAAACGTTCGCTATCATTACGCTAAGGCGAACGAGCTGTCGTACGGTAAAAACCAAAAGAAATACAATCTGTTTCTATTGCTCATTGCGATAATCGGTACGGTGATCGCGTTCACCTTCCTTATCTACGACGACGCGGGCTTGCCGTATATGATATTCCCGTGCACGCTCGCGCTCGGCGCGATACTGTGGCTTTGCTACTACGGGCGCAAAAAGAAATACCACGCCGATTATATAGAATACCGCGCGCTCGCGGAAGCGCTCAGAATACAGTTTTACACTTCCATGTGCTTGGGCGAAAAAGAGATAGTGACCGACGTTTGCGATCTGTATTCCTGGTCGCAAAAGATGGACCTGGTATGGATAGACAAGGCTATCCGCGCGCTGTCGGTGATAAACTCGACCGACAAGCTTTCCGTTACTCCGTCCGCGGTGATGGAAGTATGGATAGGCAAAAGCGAGAAGCCGATGGGGCAGCTACGGTACCATTCCGGCAAGCTTGGGGTCAATAAAAAACAAGCGAAAAAGTACGAAAGCTTTTCCAAGGTTTTTCGGTGCGCGACGGTCGCCATATACTTTATAATATTTGCGTTCGAGGTCGCCGCTTGCATAATGAAAGCTGCGGGTGTCGATTGGTTTTACGTGAACGATATTTTCGGCAATATTTCGTGGCGAAGCTTTTGCGCTATCGTCTTGGGCGTGTTCACGGCGGGCTCGCTGTTGTTTTCGAGTTATTGGGGCAGGCTGTCTTTCGATCGCAAGCTCGACGACAACATTAAAATGTGCGAGTATTACGCTTCGGCGTACGCGCGCTGGAACGAGGTTAAGGCACACCCGAACGGCGAGATAGAAAAGTTCGTAAGGGAAATCGCGCGCGAGGAGATCGTCGAGAACGGCGTTTGGTATTCGTACGTTAAAGAGAACGGCTTGGATATAACCATTTAATAGTTGCGGAAAAAGTTAAAAAGAAAAATCGGCAGGGGCTAAGGCTTTGCCGATTTTTTGTTTTTAGACAGTAAGCTATATTTTATCTTTATTCTTCTCGATAAATTCTCTCGAATAAACCTTGGGCAAATCGGTGTTGCGGAGCAGTGTCCAAAACCTGCTCGCGGCGTTTAGCTTATCGGGATAGACGGCGTTGATTTCGTCCGCGCAAAAGTCTTTTAGGAACGCGTTCCATTGACAGCTCGACTTGTCGTATTGCGCGTAAGTTTTTTTGCCGAGCTTAATATCCAATAGGTCGCCGAGCGTGAAAGATCGGTCGTCGTTTGCTTTTACGGCTTTTGCCGTCGCGACCATGTCGGCGTTGAACTTAAAGTTTTTATCGCCCGTGACACGGATAAAGAAATCTCTGAACCTCGGACCGAAAGTGAACCCGCACGCTATCAAGCCCGTTTCGAGCGATAGGTTTTGGGTCGCGGGCTTTATCGCTTTCTTGGGTTTGTGTGCAATTATCACGCCGTCGAAATACGCTTCGATTATTTTATTCAGCTCGATTTTCCCGCCGACGTATTCCAAACCTAAGCTTTTGCAAATCGCTTTAAGTTCGTCCAAATACCAGTAGTATTTTATAAATTCGTCGTACGATTTTATATCGCTGAAATTCGGTCTATCCATGTCGATATTATATCACCGCCGCAAGCGTTTTTCAAGCGAATCCAAATATAATCGGCAAAGTCCTACGACCTTGCCGATTTTGGAGGGGAATTTATGGAGTGACAGCCGATTATTTGACCGCTAAGAGTTCTATATATCCGCGCGTGCCGATAGGCTCTAACTGGATACGCGGGTTGTCCTTATCCCATTTGTATCCGATTGTCGACGGGTCGTATTTCTTGATGGCGTTCTGCACTTCTTCGATAGCCGTGCCGAAATTTTCTTCTGCGAACGGCTCGCCCTGAAACATAAGATACTTTGCGGCGGGAAGGGTGATAACGTCGAAGCCGTCGGGGATCTCGCCGTTATAGTCGCATGGCACTTCCACGCCCTGAACGTATTCGCTCGTTCCGCTCTTTATAATTTTTTCGGGTAGCCACAAGCAAACGGGTTCGCCGCTTATCGACTTAATGCTTGTGAGAATTCCCCACACGTCGCAGCCGACCTCGTTGCAGTAAGTCCAATATTCTTTGGCGGTCACGCCGCGCTTGATTATAACCTTGCGCTCGGGCTTGTCTATGACCTGAATAAAAACGCTTTTCGTGTTTTGCATAGTTTTCGTTCTCCTTGCAATGTATTTGAATTTTACGCCGTAAGGATTGAATAGGGGAATGGGTACGGGGTTCAGTGCGTATTGCTTGGGATTGCACCCGAACTCGCGCGCAAAAGCACGGGTATATCCGTCCACGCTGCCGAAGCCCAAATCGAACGCAACGTCGGTTATCAAGCAGTTCTCGTCCCGAAGCCTAAGCGCCGAATGCCTGAGTCTAAGCCTTCGAATATAATCCGACGGCGTCACACCCGTGTGAGCAATAAATATCCGTCTTGCGTACCATGGCGAATACATTGCGATATCGGCTAAATCGGCAAGCGTAATATCATTCGACAAATGCTCGGCAATATAGTCCTGCATACGCTGTACCGCTTCGATTTGTTCTTGCATCCTTTACCTCACAGCTTGATCTAAGTATACCACGCGGAGTAAATAAAAATCTCGACTTTATTTGCTTAGTATAGCATGATTGACATACCGTTTGTCAAATGTTAGAATAGAACGTATAAAGCGAGGATATTATGAAATCTAAAATTAACGCAAAGGATATTTTTCTTTTCGTCAACCTTGGGTTGGCGCTATTTCTTTGGTTCGGCGATTGCGTGTACGTGCGGTATAGCAATCTTTGGATAAAGTCGGTGACGAGCCTTTTGTTCGTTATTGTCGGCGTAGTTAATCTTGTCTATGCGACTCTGAGTAAGCCCGAAACGAGAAAGCTCAAATTCCCAATACTCATGCTTACGGGACTTGTTTTCGCCATGCTCGGCGACGTCATACTCGAAGTGGAGTTTATAGTCGGCGCGTCGCTGTTCGCAGTCGGGCACGTGTTCTATTTCGTTTCGTATATATTCCTCGAAAAATTCAAGCCGACCGATCTTATCTACGGACTTTGCATTTTCGTTCCCGCCGTGCTCTTGATAACGCTCGCGCCGATATTCGATTTCGGCGACGTCGTCATGGAAGTCGTCGTGGTCGTTTATGCGGCGGTGATATCGTGTATGGTCGGGAAGGCGATAGCCAACTTCGTGCGAGCAAAGAATAAGACTAATCTTATTATATTGATAGGCAGCCTGCTTTTCTTTATTTCGGACTTCACGCTGCTGTTCAATGTGTTTTCGACATTGCCGTACTTCGGCGTGATCTGTCTTGCAACTTACTATCCCGCGCAATTCCTGCTCGGGTTCTCGGTTTTTTCGTACTGCTCGGCAAATAGAGCCGCCGACAGTCCCACTGCGGAAACCGCTCCCGAAGCCGATACGGCAAACGTCGTTACGGACAATCAAGAAATATAATTACCGCAAAAATCAAGCGGCGATCGAATTGCTTCGTCGCCGCTTTTTTGTTGCTCGATTTTTACTTTTTATCCTTGACTGGTTTGCCGTTCATGCCCTTCCAGGTTTTGAGCGTTTCTTTGAGCACGCCGCGCATATCGGGCGAAAGCTTTTTGTACGAGTCGACTATCTCTAACTCGTCCACCGTAAGTACAACGCTTTTACTTCCCGTCACAGGCTTTACCGGTTTGCCGCCTGCGTCCATGATCTTGATCGCACCGCTCGGCGCACCGCCGTCGCCGTCCACGCCTATCAAATAATCGATAGGGCAGTCGAAGTATTCCGCAAGCTCGACGATATAGCCGATCTTCGGTTCGGCGAGTCCGTTCTCCCACTTGCATACCGCCGCGTCGCTTACGCCGATCGCGCGCGCAAGTTCGAGCATGGACACCCCCGCTTCTTCGCGTAGCTCTTTGAGCCGCATGGCAAACCGTAAATATTTCTTAGCCATAGTCTCCCTCTCGATTACTATTACCATATGTATTATACTAATTTTTATTAGTAAAAGCCTTGACATAAACTTTAATTAATGATAATATTTAGATGGCATTAATAATAGTTAGTGAGGTAAAAGTTGAAAGCGCATTCATCGCGTGATACGGGCTACGTTTGGCTCGGCGGCTTGGTCATGTACGTCTATGTACACTTCCGTCGCCCCCTCGCCAACTGTTGCCCGTCTGACGCGCGACTGCGCTTTCACCAACACTTTATGACGAGGAGGTCATGGTTAAGATATGAAAAAGCGACTATTGGCAGGCGCGGTATTTGCCGCGGCGGTTATCGGCTCGGCGTTTTGCATGGTCGGGTGCGGCGGCGGGGATGACGAGAGCGGCAACGGCGGCGATGGTCACAGTCATACCGCGTCGTCGGCGTGGGGATACGACGAGTATTATCATTTCCACGAAGCGAGCTGTAAAATCGTCGCGCACAGGACGGACGTCGAGGAGCACGACGGCGACGATTGCTTTTGCGGCTACAAGACGGGCGGCGATACGCAGGATCCGCCCGAGAGCGGCGCGAGCGAGTTCGGCACTAAGCTGGCGGCGGGCGGCAAGCTTTTGTTTAAGAAAATCTCGGGCGCGAGCAAGTACGTGCTGACGGTGACTTATCCCGACGGGAGTTCGCAAAACTACGATATTGCTAAGAACAAAACCTCGGTCGATCTCGAAAATATCGAGGACGATGCGTTCCCCGTCGGCAAGTCCACGCTTAGGCTCGTCGCGTACGAGCTCGATAAAATCAAGGTGGACGGCGAAACGATCGAGCAGGACGTGCCCATGAGCGGCATAGACGAAAGCTATCGCGTAGTCAAGCTTAACGGCAAGTTCACTCTTTCCGTGCTCGCGTATGCGGACGAGTATATCGATCTCGACGGCTTTATCCGCGAGGACGGGAATAATAAATTCGGGTACGAGCTTGCGCTTAAAGACAACGCGGCAACGAGCTTTAATATAACAAAGTTCGCAAAGGCGGCGAGCGGCGGCAATATCAAGTTTTACAAGACGAAAGCGGGGCGCGACGCCGAGGACAGTAGCGCGCAGTACGGCAGTATCGAGCTCGGCGCAATGAAGGCGGTGGCGGGCGAGAACTATTACTACGTTCGCGTAGAGAAGGGCGGCGAAAAAAAGGACTACGACCTTTGCGTTTACGGACTTCTTTCTATTAATATCAAACGCTATAACCTGTCGTACACCACGGCGGAAAACGGTGTGCGCACGTATACAACGACGGCGATAGGCGAGCCCATTTCGGCGGTCGACCGCGGCATAATCGCGCAGGAAACTTTCTTCGACGGCGTGGACGGCGGCAAGCTCGGGCGCGACGCAAACTACAACGTTATCGGTCGCGGCGACGTCACCGTTTCGGCGGATGCGGCGGATAGGTTCTACGACCTCAATATTTACTTCTACAACGAGCAAGCCGTTACCGCCGACTGCGCGGAGATCGCGGAGTATAAAAAGACCTTCCGTATAACCGAGGGCGATTACACCATTTCGCTCAACACGCTTTTCAATGCGAAAGGCGCTGTAACCGTGCCGTATATTATCGTCGGCAAGCCCGTAGTTTCGGCGGTGTTCCAGAGCACGAACGACGTTACCGAAGTAGTCATACCCGAGGGCACGACGGCGTTCGTCGCTTCCTTCCAGCAGTGCATGGGCATAACCGATATATATCTTCCGTCGACCATAACCGAAATGTCGCAGTTCGCGTTCGGCAGTGACGTCATGATAAAGAGCATACCCGACAGTACGGTTATTCACTGCGCGTTCTCGGCAAGCAAGGCGAACGACTTCACCTTTAAATGGAACTATATCGCAGGCACTATGCGCGCGTACGAAACAGAGTACGACAGCGCGCATTTGGGCGGCGGAACGACTTCGCCGACTACGCCGAGCGTTTCGGTCGGGCTCAATTATCGGCTGGACGATAATGCGCTTACAGTCGTGAGCATTACCGAAGATTTCAACGGCGTTATTCCCGATTCGGCGAGCTACGACGGCGAAACGTATAACGTAACGGCGATCGAAAATCTTTGCTATGCCGACGGGTCGTGCTATAACGGCGACCTTGTTATCGGCAAGAACGTCGACGATATCGCCGTCGGCGTGTTCGGCGCGGCGCGCACCGAAAGGGTAAAGAGTATAACGGTCGATCCCTCTAACAGATCGTTCCATATAAGGGACGACGGAATGCTTTACGGCAGCGGCATTTCGCGCGTTATACTCGCGCCGAACGGCGGAGATATTTGTATCCCATCGCACGTTACGAGCATTGACGCGGGCGCGTTCGGCACCGAAAAGTGCAGGGTGTTTATCGAGAAAACCACGGACACGACCGGATACGACTGGTCGAAAATGGGCGTAACGCCGATTCTTGGCGCGTATAAAGTCGGAGGCTATAACGTTTATACGCTCGGCGGCGAATTGAGTAGCGAGCCGTACGCCACGTTTGCGGGATATAACGGGTCGAGCGAAAGCATAACGATTTCGTCGCAGGCAGACAACTTGCCTGTAAAGTTTATCGAGGGCGAAAATATTTTCGACGGGCATGATATTACCGAGCTGGATATCCCCGCCACGCTCGCTACGCCCGAAAACGTTAAAAAATTGTTCGGCACGTCGATCAACGAAACCGTAATCAAGCTCCAAATATCGGGCGACGTCGTCGGCGACGATAAGATAATCGATTTTATAAAATGCTTCCCCGAGCTCGACAAAATATCTTTCAGCTACGGCTCTGTGTATTCCGCAAAGGATGATAAAATTATTTACAAAACCACGCAGGGCGGCGGGTACAGCGAAATCGTATACGCGTTACCCAACATAAGCGGACGAGTAGAGCTGTGGTTCTGCGACGGTATAGCGGCGGGCGCGTTCGCGGGCACGGCTATTACGGAAATAGATATAGACCCGGGGCTTAAAACGATAGGCGACGGGGCGTTCAAGAACTGCGCCATGCTTACGAAAATAAACTTGGAGTATTGTCATAATCTTACGGCTATCGGCAAAGAAGCGTTCCGCGGCTGTCGAGCGCTTACGAGCATTACCATAGCGTCCACAGCGGCGGTCACGCGCATAGGCGCGTTTGCGTTCTACGGCTGCACGCAGCTTACCGATGTCACACTACCGAATATCAAAGATACAACGTTCGAGCTCGCGGAAAGCGACGAAAACGGCTATCGCGGCGTGTTCTCATGCTGCGGCAAGCTCAAAACGCTCTCGGTCTTAATGGGCTACGAACAGTTCGAAACAATAGAGGACAGAGCGAACGTAACGCATTCGAGCTATATCACGACCTTGCATTGTAACGACGGCAGCAATCATACGATAGAGTATTAAATAATTAAATATAAAGATAGAAAGAGCGACTGCGTAAATTCGTCAGCCGCTCTTTTGCTAAGCAGATTAGCGAGCGAAACCCGATACTATCGCGAAAGGCACTTTATTCAACTTGACGTTGTATACTAAATAAATTATAATAAAACATATTATGGATAAAAATTTTTCTGCCGACAAGCTTTATGAGATCTGCCGTTTGGACGATTGGCAAGCATTCGAGTCCTATCTGCAAAACGAGCTTCAAATAGAAAATTACGCGTTCGTTTTACAAGATGATATTTTGCGTGCCGTATTGTCCACGGAAAATATATTTAACGGGCTAACGACAGTATATCAAATCGAACGAAATAATAACGGATTCTTTGTTCATCCTTTACTGCATATTATTTTGAACTTTGCATTAGCGTATTCAATTACCTATGAACAACGTATTTTTAAAATATTGAATTTCGGCATAGCGCACAACCTAAAAATTTCAAAACAGCTTTGCTGTGACCAAATATTACAAAACGGGGATCTGATACTGAATAATAAAATTATCGGGCGAGCAGTGGTGTTTAATACCGCAGAACCGCTTAACGGAACAGATAGATTATTTTTAAAACTTGATGAGTTAAATAATAGCGTTAAAGCTATTCGGGCAAAGCAACTGTATCTTGCGGGCGGCTATTCGGGTTTTTCGGTTAAACTTGCCGACGGCGTAATTGAAAAAGACAGAACGTTTAACGAATGCGAATATTTGTTTTTAAAATTGTTGGAACAGAATGGATATTCGAAAGCACCGAGATATTTAGGCGAAAGAAACGGCAAAGATTTATTCAGCTATATTAAGGGTGAAACAATATCATATACCTATGAAATGAGCCAAGCCGCAATTATCAAAATAACAAACGAGTTAAAAGCGCTTAACACGATTTCAAAAAAATATCTAAACGATAAAGTTTATGCTCACGGTGATTTAGGTGCGCAAAACGTTATTTTTAATAATACCGAAATTGTGGGAATCATCGATTGGGATAACACATTTATAGGGGACGAGTACGATGACTTTATCTATGTGTTTTGGGTATGGGCTAACGTCGGGAACTTGCAACGTAGCGACGATAGAATGTTCGAGTTATTAAATACAATGATCGAAACATATCAACCGGACGATCGGTTTAGAAACGATTTTTCAAATAAGATTTGGCAAAGAATGGAAAGAAAATTAACAGAAACACCCGTTAATTCAAAAACATATAAACGCATATATGATTGGGTGAAATGGAGTCAGAAGTGGGTGGAAAAATACAGCACCCGAATTTCGAACGAAATCGGGTAACAAGAAGCATAAATTAAATGCGTAGAGTTTTTCTTATTTTATTTTCTAAATCTTTTCGTCGGGATTAATAGTAGATTCTTGTTCTGTATTCGCGTTTTGAGTATCTTCGGCTGTTTCTTTGTCAGTCGCGATATCTGTTTTAGCTTTGCGGGTTAGTTCGAATTTTTTGAAGAAAACCTTTTCCAATAAGAAGGATAAAGCGAAATGTACGACCATGCCCAAACCGAACATAATTATAATTGTATCCATTGTAAAAGCAATGGCGTTCGTAAGATACAATATGAAGAATATCCCATAAAATACAATATTAATTATTAGCGAATTGATCGCGTTATAGATTGTTTTACCGAGCCCTGTAAAAATATTGTCTATTATTGCACAACCGGCATAGGCAATGTAAAAGGGGACAAGCTTTATCACAATTATAAATATTTCGTGGGCGTTTGATAATCCTTGCGCGGTCTTAAAAAAAGAAGTCCAAGTAGGAATAGTAACTGCCCATAACAAGACGGTTGCAGCGGCGATAAAATAATAATTCGATTGTTTTAATTCGGTATATCCGTCTTTACAGTCGCGCCGTATTACTTCCGAAAGCGCGGTGATAGGGATAAGCAACCATCCCCAAATAAAGTTATTCGCTATCCAGTAGTTGCCCTGTTCGGCAACCATATTGACCATTCTGCCGATCATTACTGCGTAAATGAAATTATCGATAAACTGTTGTATACCCGAAAAAACGCCGATCTTACCCCATTCTTTAAAAATCGAAATATCGCTTTTATGAAACCAACAGGGCCTTATAAGCTTTTGCAAATAAAGCATTACAAAACTTGCTACTGCCAGAACCGAATTGACGATGATGTTCGACACGGCTATACCGTATACTCCCATATTAGGGATAAGCGCAAAGTCGCTGATAATCGAAAGAACCGTGTTTATTGCTAAAAAGATATAAACATTTTTGTCTTTACCTACAACCACGAATACGACGTTTACGAAGCTGACGATTATACCGACCATAAAGGCTATCGTTTCAAGCTGTAAATAGTGATTCGTCGTAGCTAAGTCGATTTCCTCGGGGTTCATTGCCTGTACTAATACAGAGCCGTATATAAGAACACCGATCGAAAATAAAGTATATATTATAAAGGATAGCAGCCCCGTTTTGAAAGTGTGCTTTGCAAAATTTTGTTCGTCATGCTTTAACAGTTTGTTTAGTATCGAATAAAGCGGAATGATCAAAAATGCTTGCAGCGTTTCGTTTATCAGGTCAAACCATTCCATTTGACCGATGATATCAAAAGCTCCGCCGCCGGCATTTAAAGAAATAATTAATGTTTTTACGGTCTGATAAATCGCGGGAATAAGCGCTAATGCACAAAGCGACGCAAACAATCGCCAATTAAACTTTTTCAGTTGCCCGAATTTCTCTTTCATGATTTTCCTTTGTACAAACTTTACATATTTTTTTCGGTTCGATATGCCTCATTAAGAGATAGCGGGGCTGACCATCTCTCTATAAAAATGTTATTGTAGCATTTTTATGTATGAGCCAAGTAAGCTGTACAGCCTAAATATATCATAGTTCAAAAATAAAATCAACATTATAATATGTGGCGATTATCCACAATAAAAAACGCTTCCGCGTTGGTGCATCGTTGTTTGTGAATGTACAACAACTAATGTTGAACTGTTTAGATTATAGTAGACTGATTGAGTTGGTTGTAGAGTTTTTGGGGAAGAAATAAAGCAATTTTATAGCAAAAGGAAAAATTTTCTATGTTTTTTGTGTAGATATAATAGAGCAGTTATGTTTAACTTAGCATCAGCTTGTATTTATGTTGACACAAATGATTGTTGACAAATTGCAAATTAAAATAGATGGATATATTTTTTGTATATGCTAATATTCTATTGTCGTAAACTATACGCTTTTACAAAAACAGGAGTAAGAATGAATTAGTTTTTAAAAATTATGTGGAGGACAAATAGAAAAAAACAATATATTTTGATTCTGCTTTTAACAACGGCGATTGTTTTATTATCGTTAATCGTGTTATTGGTTTTGAAAAATAAAAGAGATTCGCAAGGAAATAACAATCTCGAATTTTCCTCCGTTGCAGTAAATGGGATTGAAGCCAAATCAAATAACAATGATTTCACAGTATATGTTCCGCAATGTGAAAAAATAAGTCTGAATTGCACTTACGATATTGGCGTAATATGCAAGTGGTATAATGAGTTCGGACAAGAGATTGACGATATAAAGAATATACTGATTAATGGCAAGGATATTATTTTAAAATATGTGTTAAGTAAAAGTAAGGTTGATGATACTGTCGGAAGACTTTCAATTGTTAATGTTTTGCCAGAGAAAGAAGTTGTTTCGTTTTTATTAAATAATGTAAGTCAAAGCGTACGGGGTAACGAGATTTTTTTTGCTTTGCCCCCAAAAACCAATAGAATAGAATCTGCAAATATAGCATTATCTGATTTTTTCAGTTATAAACTTTATGCAGATAGTGAAAAGACGACTGAGCTTAATGATATAAGTGTATTACCGTTTTTATCAACGTATTATTTAGATATTTATAACGTCAATACAATAGAAGTTTATAAAAGCTATATTGTCAGAATAAACGTTCAAGCATCAGACAATACGGCGTTATCTACCGTTATCGTCAACGGAGAAGTAGCAATATTCGAAGAAGGAAAGTTTTCTATTGCCATCGACAAGACATCGTATTTAACCGTCAATGCCATTACTGATGACGAGCAGGCTCACGTTGTTATATTAAGAGACGATCTTATTGTTGAAAATGCTAACAACATACTCATTTCCGACAAAGAAAGTGAACATTTTTTTTCAATTCGTGTTACGGCGGAAAACGGAAAAGAAAGTGATTATTTGTTAAGCGTTGGTTTAATCTATGAGGCGGTAAATACAATTGAGTCCGCTAGTGTAAACAATACTATGTGCCATTTTGATGGTGATGAAATATCTGTATTGTTGGATAGAACAGATCGCATTACAATTGATATTCAACTTTCTTCGTTTCTATCCATAGTGAATGTTTATAGCGATTATGATATGGAAAACGAAGTGTATAATATCACAAATATCGACACGAAAAATAGTGGGTTACATTTGCAATATTTTATTGTTGTGACTGCGGAAAACGGCGACTATAAAAGATATTTAATGAACATATACTTTATTCCATTAATTGATTGCATGTTAGAAAATGTGTCCGTAAACGGACGCCCGATTGTTTTCTCTAATAATTGTGCGGGATTAGATATAATAGGAAGGGAAAACATACTCGTATGTTTGTCCGATATATCCATTAGTAGGGGAGCAGCTTATAGAATTTATAGAGATGAAACATTTGAAAACGAAATAACAGATATAACTTCCATTGAAATAACTCCAAATTTTAGTTGCATTTACATTGTAGTTATATCCGAGGACCATGAGCATTCAAATATTTTCATCATTAATTTTACAATTATCTCGAACGACAACTCTTTGAAAGGAATTACTTTAAATAATAATGAGTATGTTATTTTAAATGAAAATGAAAGTATTTTCATAGAAAGCTGCCGCAAGATAAGTATTACAAACATAGAACATAACATAAACGCTACTGTAAATGTTTTCTATGACGCAATGCAGACGGATCCTGTGCTTAATTTTACTGATATTAGATATGATAATAAGCAGGCAGAGCTCTTTGTGCGAGTGGTTGCGGAATCTTTGGATATTTGCGTTTATCATATTACAATTATAATAAAAGATGCACCGGAAATTAGATTTTTAACAAGTTCGATAACATTGACCGAATGGCAGGAAAGTATAAATATAAACGACTTGATTTCGGTAACAAACAATTCTTATCTACCGGAACAATATAGTTTGATTATTTCTTGGGATGGGGTTGTTCAGTCGTTAAATGATATAATAATTAAAAACATCCAAAATATATATACTTTAAGCATCAAAATAGAAAGTCCGTATTTTGCAACAGAAGAATACTTTAGACAAATTGAAATATATCCATATACATTGACCCCTATAAATGTTGAAGTTATAAATGATTTTATAGAGATAGGCGAGCAAACGAAAACCGTCTTAATTGATGAATTGATAGCCGTTGACGGCGGAAGTTATATTCTCGGGAAACATTACTATATAGCAATATTTTCTAATACGACGACAGAAATCATCACGAAGCTAAATCAATCCATAGTTCTTTCGTTAGGGACATATCATATACGCGTCTGCCCGATTGGTCTTTTTTTCGAACCATTTTTTGTCGACGAGATACATGTTTTTCAAAGAGAATTGAATCCGCCTGAAATTCAATCAAAAGACTATTATGAATTTGTTCCGAATAATAAATCAAGTATTTTGTTGCAAAACATATTTACCGTAGTCGATAACGAAAATGATATTTTACTCACAACTACTTTTATAAACGGTAAAGAGGCCAACGAGCTGGTTTTAATTAACGGTCGATATGAAATAAAAGTTGAAGTTTTGTATGATAAAGGAACCGTCGAAAGAACTTTTGTAATTTACGTCGGTCTCATATCGGATAATACCAATGTAAATATATATATTAACGGTAAAAAAGTAGAATTTGAAAATGGCGAATATGCCCTTAAATTGGCTTATGATGAAGAGCTAAACCTATCTGCTGCGACTTTAAGCGATAAGGCGGATGTTATTTTGATGGTAAACGGCTTGCCTGCCAAATTCGGTAATATCAGTCTACTTGACGGCAACAACCAATTGAAGATAACGGTAGTTGCAGAAAACGGCGATAGCGCCGAATATGTAATAACCGTTAATAAGAGTGCGCGCGTCATGCCGGAAATACAAATTTCGGATAGAACAGTTGCGCTTACGGATAATCAGGCATATATTTTACTTACCGACTATTATTCAATAATAGACAACGATTATATCGTTCAATCAAAATCATTGCAATGCGATGGAAATGAAATCTATGGAGATATCTTGCCTGTTATTAATGATAATAAACAGTACAATATTACAGTCAAAATCTATGGGGATTTTGGCGTAATCGAGAAGGCTTTTAAAATAGGCACTATTAGATATAGCGAAGTAAAAATACGCTTTAAATCTCAGAATATTAATAATAAAGACGGGTATATTTTTACTCCCGAAGATTTTATTGAAAGTGTTGAATTCGTGGGGTACGATGAACCTTATAAATATGAGGTATTATTAGATGACGTTCTTTTTACCGATAAGCAGCTCGCCGACGGGCAGTATATAGTAACGGTTAGGGCATGGCAGAACAATATTTTATTAAAAGAAGCGTCTGCCGTTTTTACCGTTGCTTGTTCTCACTCGATGCAAAAGGTTTATGTGCAGCTTATTAATAACGAGATAGGAATTGATACCTATAATAAAAAGTTAAATTTTGAGGACGTGTTTGCCTTTAACTACGGTGACTATGATCGAAACGAACTGGATATATATTACGTTGTTAATGGAGAGCAGCATTATGACTTGAACGTTATTGTAGGGAGTAATTCTTTTGAAGTTGTTATAGTTGACATTTCTTCGCAGATAGAGTTGTTCGCTAAATCTTTTACGCTTAATTGTGTTTACAGGCCTACTGCACAGAATATATTTGCGTCATTAAGCATAAACGGAGAAACCGTCTCAATTGACGGCAATACTGTATCTTTTGTTTCTTCGAACTATTTAACGAGCATAGAATTGGCATATGTATTAAATACGGATTTCATCGTAACGGGGCTTTCGGAAAAGTGCGATATACAGCCGGGGGTGAATTATATCGGTTATACCGCCATAGTAAAAGGGCAGCCTATCTCTTGCGTTCTTGAAATATATAATTTAAATTATTTTAGTGATTACATAAATTTAGTGAGATACAGCGAATATATAGCCGAAAACAATATAATAAGCGCACCGACAGAAACGGAATTTGACTTATCTTTGCTTTCTGTGGAAGTTTCCGACCATCATATAAAAACGCAAACGACCTGTAAACAGGTTGAACCTAATATTTACGATATAACCGTTATCGGCAAATACAGCAATATAGATATCGGGCGAATTGTGGTGAGAATATTCATAGGCAAGGAAAAGCCTAATCTTAGGAACGTTATACTAAGCGTAACCGCAGATAGTATCGTTTCGTGTTCTATAAATGAATTCTCGGTTGATTTAATTCTTGTTTCCGATAACACAACGATAATGCCGGAGTTTAATCGCATATACGATAATTGCAGTATCGAATGTGAAGCAAACGATCTTGGTATCGGATTAAATACACGCTTGTTGACAGTTATAGACGGAGATACGTTAGAAAGGTATACATATGCTTTGAATATTGTACTATTCCCGAAGAATATCATATCAAGCGTGGAATATTCGGGAACGCAACTTTATAATAAAAACAACATTTATATTGCAGACGTTGACTTAATTGTCGAGGAAAATATACGATATAATTTAAATGAGCATATCGGATTGCCTGTATCGGTTAAGAGCAATCGGACTGTTTATAACGGCGTTATAGTCGGTTATGATTATAATGTAATTTATGAATTTGCGGAAATATTCCGATTCTCGGTAGCTGCGCTCAATAATAACATTGCCGTTGTTGTAACATGCGACAAGACCGAGCTTGATCAATACGGCAACGACAAATTTATTTTTGATTTTAATATAGACAAAGCGACGCAAGAGGGCAGGCTAACAAAACAATTTAATATTCGCAGTATATATCCTTATACAATAATTAGTGGAGAAGGGATAGCGTCGGCGCAAAACGGATACAATATCACGGTTGATTTCGGGGATATACAAGAATTAGAATTGGGGACTATAAGTAAAACAATACTGTTTAGCGCGGAATCCCTGGCTAGTTCCTTTGATTATAATATCGACATTGAACTACATGTAAGCGAATTAGACGAATTAAGCGCACCGCTTGTTATAACGGTGAACGGTAAACAAAAGCTGTATTTTTCGGACGCCGACCTTGCAAAAGATTCCGTTACATCCGGGCGCACGCTTCGCGCAAATATTTTTGACCGTGAAATTATATTGTCAATAGGCGGAACAAGAGCGTATAAATTTTTAGAGAACAATACCGAAAAAACAAGCATTACGTTAGCGCCGGTGTATGACGGATATCTAAGATTCGAAATAATGTCCGATCATCGTGTGAAGCATATATTGATACCGTGCGAGTATGTCGACGGGAACGGCAACGTTATAGATACGGGAATAAAAATCAACGACGAACAATTCTTAATTTTGAATAGCTCGCGCGTTGTTGAGATTACTTACGGCGGAGTCACTTACGAAGACGTGTTCGTTGTAGATAAAAGATTATCGTTGCCCGTTGGTACAAAAGAAGTCAATATTGAGTTTTTCGGTTATTTGGCAGACGACGACTCGTTTGTATTTTCGGATAACTCTGTCGGCAGAGTCGGGACGATTCAAATCCACGGTGACAAGATTATAATTTTAATGGACGATTACGGAATAACAGTTCCATATGCCGTTATAGAAATCGAATATATTTCGGAGGATATAGTATGAAAAAGATCGCGTGCATTCTTATTGCCATTTGTTTGGCTTTGACCGGTGTGCTTTATTGTGTCGGTTGTAACAATGAGAGTGA
>JAAVHP010000025.1 GCA_014799665.1 Clostridiales bacterium | reverse complement strand
TCACTCTCATTGTTACAACCGACACAATAAAGCACACCGGTCAAAGCCAAACAAATGGCAATAAGAATGCACGCGATCTTTTTCATACTATATCCTCCGAAATATATTCGATTTCTATATAATAATTATCTTATTACCATGCACTAATAATAACTTACGCTTCCGTCTTATCCAAAAGATACAACAAAAACTACAACGCGGCGATATATTCGTCGTATGTCACGGGACGGTCGTACGCCTTAACGCCGTTCTCGATACAGATAATACGGTTAGCGACGGACGACATTATCTCCTCGTCGGCGGTTATGAACAGTATAGGCGCTTTAAAATTGATCATGCCCTTGTTAAGCGAAGTAATGCTTTCGAGATCGAGATGGTTGGTCGGCTCGTCGAAAATGAGAAAGTTCGGCGATAACAGCATCATGCGCGCAAGCATACACCGCGCCTTCTCGCCGCCCGAAAGAACATTAGCAGCTTTAAGCGCCTCGTCGCCCGAGAACAAAAGCCGACCGAGCCACGACCGCAGGTACTCCTGCTCGTGGTTCTCCGACCACTGGTCTATCCACTTAACGAGCGAAAGATTGCACCCGTCGAAGAACTTATCGTAGTTCTGCGGCATATAGGCGGGCTTGACGTTCTTGCCCCAGATCACCCGCCCGCTGTCGGGCTTGCCGTCGCCGAAAATACAATCAAACAGTTCAGCTACCGCGCGGCTGTTATCTGTAAGGAAGCCGATCTTGTCGTCGCGCGAAACGTTGAACGATACGTTCTCGAAAAAGCCTTTCTTTGTAAGCTTTTCAACACGCAGAATATCATTGCCGGGATCGCGCTCGAACTTGTAATCGATATACGGGTACTTGCGCGAGCTGGGCTTAATGTCCTGTATCTCGATCTTATCAAGCTCGCGCTTACGCGAGGTCGCCTGCTTGGACTTACTCGCGTTAGCCGAGAACCGCGCTATGAACTCGCGCAGCTCCTTGATACGCGCTTCCGCTTTCTTGTTCGCCTCGCGCTGCTGGCGCAGAATGAGCTGTGACGACTCGTACCAGAAATCGTAGTTGCCTACGAACATATTGATAGCCGAATAATCGACGTCACAAATATGCGTGCAGACCTGGTTAAGGAAGTGACGGTTGTGCGACACGATAAGCACGGTCGCCTGCTCCATGCCCTTAATGTATTCCTGCAACCACCGCACGGTTTTAATATCGAGGTTGTTCGTCGGCTCGTCGAGAAGAAGTATATCGGGCTTGCCGAACAAGCACTGCGCTATCAAGATCTTGACCTTGACCTTCGGCTCGATTTCGCGCATGGGCGTGTCGAACAAGCCTTGGTCAATCCCGATGCTGTTAAGAAGCGTTTCGGCGTCGATCTCGCAGTCGTACCCGCCGAGCTCGCCGTACTTGGTTTCGAGCTCCGCAGCGATATTGCCGTCCTCCTCGGTGAAGTCGGCTTTGCTGTATAACGCTTCGCGCTTGGCGCGGATCTCGCTAAGCTCTTTGTGCCCGCAAATGACCGCTTCGCGCACGGTGTAATCGTCGTACGCGTTCTGGTTCTGTTCAAGCACCGACATACGCTCGCCCTTGCCTATGGTTATCTCGCCCTTGCTCGGTTCGAGCTTGCCCGACAAAAGCTTTAAGAACGTGGACTTGCCCGCGCCGTTCGCGCCGATTATGCCGTAGCAGTTCCCGCTCGCAAACTTAATGCTCACGTTCTCGAACAGCACGCGCGTGCCGAATTGAAGTTTTACGTTAGATACGTTGATCATTATTAATCTCTCTGAAAATCTTTATTGCTTGGGTTAAAACGAAAAACGGACGAATTTCTCGCCCGTTTTATCTTAATATATTTGGGCACCGCAACTGCCGTAAGGCAATTTTTATCGCAGTCGCGGCGCAGACGAGCAACAGTTGGTGAGGCGGCGACGGGAGTGTACATAGACGTACATGACCAAGCCGCCGAGCCAAGCGTAGCGCGTATCCGCCGATGAATGCGGTAAAAATTATTCGCCTTTGAACGGAAGCAAATCCATTACCCTTGCGCGCTTGATAGCGGTCGTAACGTCGCGCTGATGCTCGGCGCAAAGACCGGTCGCACGGCGGGGAAGGATCTTGCCGTTCTCGGCAGTGTACTTTTTAAGACGCTCTACGTCCTTGTAGTCGACGCGCTCGATATGGCCTTGGCAGTATTCGCAAACGCGTTTCTTGGCGGGACGGCGGTTGCGGCGAACCTTGTCGTCGCCGTCGTTGGGCTTAACTTTGCTTCTATTTTTATCCATGATGGAAAAACTCCTTAATTGATTTTTTTGTTACCGTATGGCTTATACAGTATGGGAAATTGTTATAACGGTGGAGGCGCGCAAAAGAGAAGGAAGTCCGAGCGTCGACCGACGGGAGTGTAGACCTACCTACATGACCGAGGGCGACGCTACGGCTGACGCACTATTTTGCGATGCATCCGCCGTTAGAACGGAAGATCGTCGTTGTCGACGGGTTGCATATCCGATATAGGATGCGGTTCTTCGGGCTGATACCCGCCCTGCGAGCCTTCACGTCCGAACGACGAATTTTTGGGAGTGAGGAACTCTACCTCATCGGCTACGACGTCGAACGACGTGCGCTTGATGCCGTCGCGGTCCTCGTACTGGCGGCGCTGAACCGAGCCGCAGATACCGACCTTGCTACCCTTAAACAGGTACTTGGCGCAACGCTCCGCGAGCTGACGCCAGCAAATAACGTCGAAATAATCGGCAACGCGCTCGCCCTGTGCATTGGTGAACGGGCGGTTGACCGCGATATTGAACCGAGTGAAATTAACTCCGCCCTGCGTGCTGCTGCTCTCAGGATCGCGCGTAAGATTACCTATCAAAATAATTTTATTCATTGCTCTAATACTCCTTAAATATCGATCAATAGCTTATATTATATTACACCTTTTCGATCATGAACCGAAGCACGCCGTCGCTGATGCGCATTTGACGCTCGATTTCCGCGGGGATCTCGGGCGGCGCGGTGAACTTCATGAGAATGTAGTAGCCGGTCGTATGCTTGCCGGAAATCTTGGTCTGAATGGGATATTCGAGCTTACGGCTGCCGCCGCCCCATTCCTCAGCCGTAACTTCGCCGTACGGCTCGACTATCGCTTTGAAACGATCTACTAACGCCTTTTTGGCGTCGGCGTCCTGCTTGTCGGACAGGATATAAAGCAATTCGTAATTATTCATATACCCTCCTTGCGGTCTATGACCCGATTTAACGGGTAAGGATTGCGACCATAAAAAATATTTAGCCGCAATGTAGATTATAACATACCCTTATTTTTTTTGCAAGCATTTATCATACTTCTTTGAAAAGAAGTATGCAAGAAACTTTTAGTGTCGGGTATTTACTTTGGGTGATTTATTGTTTGTTACACCCGAGTAATTTCATTTCGTTATTTATTTCCAAACGCCGCTTATTATCTTTACCTTAATTTTTAATTAAAAACGTATAGTCTATTACTTCGTGATAGGGTTTATCGGGCGTACAGATACCACAATCTTCGGGGCAATCGTTTACGCCGTTAGGGTGGTACTGGCACTCGAAGCACGCCGATTTATACCCGCCGAAATTATCGCCGAACAACACAACGCACGGATAGGTAGTGCGCACATCCAGCCGTATCCCGCTTAGCGTGGACGACAGCGCGCAAGCCAATTTATCGAGCCCACGCTCTTTCAAAAAGAACGGATGGTCGTAGCCGAACGTGTAACGCTGTACACTCTCGTCGTGAACGTAATCGCCCAATTTACGAGGCGTTGTAAAGTCGAATTGTTCTGGACAGTCGATTTTCCTTTGCACGATAAGCCGTTCGTTGAGCTCGCCCACTTTATCCGCGTTTATGTACACGGTTTGCTCGGTTATAGGTTGCCGCCTGTCGCCAGACATATCCCAGCCGACGTGATTAGTCATATTTAAAAGCAATTTACTGTCGGGCATTCCGTCGAAGAAAATACTGAACCGCTTTTCGTTCTCGTACACGCGGTACGTGATTTTTATATCGACCGCGCCGAAGAAGCCGCCCTCGCCGTCCGGGCTGAAATACCCGAAAACAGCGTCGGCATAGTCCTTGTTCGAACTAACCTTCAGATCGAAAATCTTCGTTCCGAAACTCGTACTGCCAGAATGAAGATTGTCCACGCCTTTATTGTTCTTTTCGAGCCGTGCCACTCGCCCGTCAATAACGAACTCGGCGTTCTCGATACGCCCCGCGGTGCGCCCTACCGTAAGACCGTTATTACCCTTGCCGTAACCACCGTCGGGCAGTCTTGTAAGTTCGCGACGAACGCCGTCCTTATCGGCAAGCTTAACGCTCATTATCCCCGCACCGAGCGCACACAGCGTTATTTCCAAACCGACCTTATTTGCGAGCGTAACCGTTTTGGCTTCTTCAAACGCCCCGTACGATATTTTCATTTTTTACCGTATCCCTTGGGATTCATGGTCTGCCACTTCCACAGCGACGCGCACATATCATCTATTCCAAGCTTGGCTTCCCAGCCGAGCTCGAGCTTAGCCTTGCTCGCGTCGGCATAGCACGCCGCTATATCGCCCGCGCGGCGGGGTTTTATAGCGTATGCGAGCTCATGCCCGCACGCCTTTTCAAACGCATGAATAACGTCGAACACGCTGTAACCTATGCCCGTACCGAGGTTGTAGGTATACACGCCCGCGGCGGTCGTTTTCTCGATAGCCGCAACGTGTCCGCGCGCCAGGTCGACAACGTGAATATAGTCGCGCACGCCCGTACCGTCGGGAGTGTCGTAGTCGTTGCCGAACACGCCGATTTCTTTAAGCTCGCCGATAGCGACCTTGGAAACGTACGGCGTAAGGTTATTGGGTATACCCCTGGGATCCTCGCCGATAAGCCCGCTCTCGTGCGCACCTACGGGGTTGAAGTATCGAAGCAAAACCACCGTCCAGTCTTTATCGGAGGCGTAAACGTCTTGGAGCATGATTTCTTGAAAATACTTGCTCGTGCCGTACGGATTGGTCGTACCGCCGACCGCGCAATTCTCGTCCAGCGGCAAATGCTCGGGCGTACCGTACACAGTCGCCGACGACGAGAACACAATTTTCTTGCAGCCCGCTTTACGCATTTTATCGAGAAGGGTAAGCGTGCCGACGAGGTTATTGTCGTAGTATTCGATAGGTTTTTCGCACGACTCGCCAACCGCCTTCAAGCCCGCGAAATGAATAACGCTGTCGATCTTGTTGTCCTTGAAAATCTTGTCGAGAACCTTGCCGTCGCGGATATCGCCGTCGTACAGCTTGATCTTTTTACTCGTTATGCGCTCGACGCGCTTTACGCTCTCCGCCGACGAGTTGCAGAAATTATCGATAATAACAACTTCGTGCCCGGCATTCAAAAGCTCGACGCACGTATGCGAGCCTATATAGCCCGCGCCGCCCGTTACTAAAATCGTCATGTTTTATTCCTCCCGAAAATTGCGAATATTCTTTACTTAATAAAGTATTATCGGCGCTCCCAGCAAAAATACCCGCCAACTCATCAGCAGGTATAATTAATATCGATTATTTCTTGTTAAGCACCAAGACTTTAGTCGGCAGGTTCTCGTCGAAGTCGTAACGGTCGAGTTCGAGCTCGTCGATATCCTCTTGTATTTCCTCGTCGTCGAACAGTCTGAGGAAGGGATCGACCTTGTCGATATCTATTTCGCAGTGCTTGATTTTATAGTGCATGGGAATGACGATAGACGGCATGAGTCTATCCACGTACTCCTTGGCAAGCTCGGCGTCGATCGTGTAATTGCCGCCGACGGGAATCATCAATACGTCGACGGGCAACAGCCGCTCGATAAGCTCGGGGCTGCACGGCTCGCCGATATCGCCCATGTGACAAATATTAACGCCGTCCATGCCGATCTTGTAAATTATATTCTCGCCGCGCTCTTTGCCGTCGTTGTCGTCATGGTACGACTGAACGCCCGTAATATGCACGCGCCCTTCGTACTCGAACGTTCCGGCATCCCTGAACGCCTGTTTATAGTTCTTAACGCCCTCGATGTAATTATGATCGGCGTGACCGTGCGACATACACACGATATCCGCGGCGTGCTCGCTCATCGAGTACCCGACCATTTTCTTATCGAACGGATCGGTTATAAGGGTAATCCCCGTGCTCTCGGTCAAGAGGAATGACGAATGCCCCAACCATTTGATTTTCATGACTGACTGATTTCTCCTACTAAACTACTTAGAAACTTTTTCGACTTCCATAATTATCGAACGTTCGAGTTCTCCCGCCGCTTCCGACGCGAGAATATATTTAAGAATGATATGCAGCTTGTCGTACATACGCTCCACCGTGCGCTCCAACGTTTTAACGGCAAACCTCACCGCACCGTACGGCGTGGCGAGAACGGTAGAGGTCTGAGCCTCGCAAAGCTCGATAGTATACGACATATCGCCCTCCGTCACTATGCGCGTGACGGCGACGGAATGCTCGATAGTAAATTTATCCCGCAGTAAATTAAACTCGACGGTAAACCCGTCGTCGCGCTCCGTAATAAAGCCCTCGCCTTTTACGGGTTCGAGGTCGGACGAAACGGTAACTTTTATCGGTGTTTTACTTGGGGGGTAGTTATCCATGTCTATAATTTTACACTAAAAATATAACGGTGTCAAGCGATTAGTTTAATTAGTAGTTTCTAATTACTTTCTGAGTATCATGGCACGAATATCGTTCACCTCGGTCTTGACCTTGTTATCGGTCGCGACGAGCGAAGCGACTTTATCACGCGCGTGCATAACGGTGGTGTGCTCCCTGCCGCCGAAATACTCGCCGATCGCGGTGAGCGGAATATTCATGAACTCGTTTATAAGGTAGATAGCGACCTGTCTGGGAACGACTACTTCTTTATTCTTGCGCTTACCCACTACGTCCGCCTTATGCACACCGTAGTATTTGCAGGTGCAGTCTATGATCTCGTCGACGGTTATATCGTCGCATTCCTGCACGCGGTAGTCTTTGAGCGCTTCCTTGCAAATATCCAAATCGACCTTGCGCTCGTACAGCTTGGATAGGAATATAACCTTGGTGAGCACTCCTTCCATTTCGCGCACGTTGCTCGTAACGTGTTCGGCTATGTACGAAAGCTCCGCCATGTCGATATTCTTTTTGGCTTTTTGCGATTTCTTTTGAAGAATGGCTATACGCGTTTCGAGGTCGGGCGGCTGAACGTCCACAACCATGCTCGACGCGAACCTCGACCGAACGCGCCCGTCGAGGTCGGGAATTTCCTGCGGAGTGCGGTCTGACGCAAACACCATTTGCTTGCCCGCCGCCTTTAAGTGCTCGAATATGTTAAACAGCTCCTCTTGCGTCGCCTGACCTTTATGCAGGAATTGCACGTCGTCCATCATGAGCAAATCCACGTTGCGGTACTTGTCGCGGAACGCGCGGTTATTCACCCCGCCCGAAGTACGCAACGACGCGACGAATTCGTTGATAAACGTATTGGAAGAAACGTACAGCATTTTGAAATGCGGTTTGGTCAATCTCAAATCGTTGCCGATGGCTTGCATGATATGCGTTTTGCCCAAACCCACGTCGCCGTAAATAAACAACGGGTTGAACACCTCGCCGGGGTTTTCGGCAATAGCGAGCGCGGCTTCGTACGCCACGCGATTGCACTTGCCGACGACAAAATCGGCAAAGTTATACTTAGGGTCGAGTATGCACCTGTCGGGCTCGGGCTCTTGCATATCCTCGCTCGGCTTGACGGCGGGATGCTCCTTGCCGCGCGCTTCCTCGAACTCGCTTTTGGAAATTACGGTAACGGTAGACGGCGCGTCCTCGATATCTCGAATAACGCTTTTAAGTAGCGGCATATACCGCGAAATGACGTCCATCTTCGCGCCCTCGGTCGGAGCGGCAAGCACGAGCGCGTCGTCATCCGCTTTAACGGGCTGTAATTGTTTGAGGAACACGTCGAAGCTCAACGAGCTGACCTCGATTTCGAGCTTGGGCAGCATTTCCTTCCAAATATCGTCTATATCTTTCATCGTAACACCTTATAGATTAGTATACAACTTTTTGTCGATAAAAGCAAGCGGATATATTAATTAGGATTTACGCATTTCCACCGACACTTTATAAACCTCACTCTTTGCGATATGACGGTCGGCAGCGACCTTTTTAACGGCGTCCTTCATATCCATGCCGCCGTCAACGTAGCGCATGATGTGTTCTTCTATGCTAAGTTCCGAATAGTCAGGTGCCTTCGCGCCTTCCACAACTACCACAAACTCGCCCTTTTCCACTATCTCGGGTTCTTCGCCGAGCGTAAAGCGGGTAACCGTTTCGAACATTTTGGTCATCTCGCGGCAAACGGCGACACGCCGCGCACCAAAGGTCTCATACAAGAATTTTAGGTCTTTCTTTATATCGTGTACCGCACTGTAAAATATCAGCGTGCTCGGCAAACTCTTATACGGCTCGACGTACCGCGCGCGGTCGCTCGCCTTTTCGGGCAAGAACCCGAGGAGCGTAAAAGCGCGAGTATCCAGCCCCGACAAAACGAGCGCGTCTATCCCTGCGCACGCGCCGCTTACCACCGTAAAATCAACGCCGTTCTCGATAGCCGCGTCTATAAGGATATGCCCGGGGTCCGACACCGTCGGCGTGCCCGCGTCAGACACCACCGCGATATTCTTGCCGCATTTGAGCATTTCTATCAGCTCGCCCGCCGACGCGCGTTCGTTGAACTTGTGATACGCCACCGTGCGCGTAGTAATGCCGTACTTGTTCAAAAGTATGGCGGTGTGCCGCGTGTCCTCTGCGGCTATCAACTCGACGGTCTTTAAAACCTCTATCGCGCGAAAGGTTATTTCGTCGAGATTTCCTATTGGGGTTGCTACAAAGTATAACATTATTACTCCAAGATATTAACAGTTAAACCATCCTTGCCGCCACGCACTGCTCTCAGCAAAAAGGTCTTGCAGTTCTTGTTTATTACGAGTTCCTTGGGCGTTAAGCCGTACTCGCGGTAGACCGACAGCACCTCGTCCATGCGCGTGGCCGTGTGTACCATACACAGCGATCCGCCCACCTTTAAAACGTATTTCGCGGCGCGGACTATATCGCCGAGCGCGACTGTCAGCTCGCTATTGGCGTTTGGCGCTACCTTGCTCGGGCGCGACTCCGCTTTATAGAACGGCGGATTGCAAACGACTACGTCGTACGCAGCGGGCGCGAGAATATCCTCTATGCGTTTAACGTCAGCGTTATAAAACGCAACACCGTTAAGACCGTTAAACCTTGCCGAGCGTACGCTCATATCGTAAAGCGCGTCGTCCAATTCTACACCGTCTACCGTGCAGCCTTTTTCGATCGAAAGAAGTATGCCGATTATCCCGCTGCCTGAACACATATCGACTACTCGACTTTTCTCGGTCGCATACCGTGCAGCAAACTTGGCTAAGTCCACCGCGTCGCTACCGAACCGATAACCGTTTTCGCTCTGGATAATATAATGCTTATCGTCGAGCGGTTCGAGCCTTTCGCCGTCGTTAAGCTTGACTTCGTACTCCACGCTCACCACCTCTGCTTGACGACCGCTTTATTAACTGTGTTTTCGGTAAGCTTGACGCTATCGGCTATTTGATAGCCCACAACAACCAGCACTTCGTCGCCGCGGCAAATGAGCGGGATGCGGTCGCGCACGCGCTTTTCTATTTTGTTATCTATAAAGTAGCGATTGAGCTTTTTCCTTACGCCGCCAAACGGCGTGAAGTAATCGCCGTCGCGCCTGAACCGAAATACCGCGCCGTCGAGTTTATCCAAATCGACCGCGCCGCCCTTTACGTTAATATCTTCCGCGTTCGACTCGATATCCACGGCGAGCCCGTCGATATAATTGCCGCCTACCTCGATCGGGATAGACTGCTCGCACTCCGCGCGGAGGATATACAGCGCAACGCCCGCGTACTCGCGCGCCGCGCGTATGCCGCCCGTAAGCTCTATGACAGCACCCGTGCGTGAACCGTAAAGCGCGGCAGTCCGTTCGATTTGCTCGCGCGTGATATCGACGGTGGTGAAATACGCAAGCGCGTGACGAATATACCGCGCGGCAAGCGGACCGCCGAGCGCGGCGTTCTTAACTATAACCGCCCCGCGGTCGCGGACTATAAGCGAGCGATCGAGCATACCGTCGAGCGCGGAGCACGCCGCGGCGCAGTCCTTGGCGAATGCGTTTACCGCGCGCACCGCGCCCGAATACCGCTGCTCGATAAGCGGAATAACGTTGAGCCGAATAAAATTTCTGTCCGCGTCGTCCACGAAATTGGTCGAGTCCACTACGTATTCCAGCTTGTTTTCCTTAACGTATTCGTCGAGCTCGTTCGGGTAGACTTCTATGAACGGGCGGATCGTTTTTATATTTTTTAACGTATGCGCATATGTGCTATTAATGGTATTCAAGGGTTTTACCGCGTCGTTTGCCATGCCGCGCAAGCCGTCAATCCCCGCGCCACGGAACAAATGCATGAGCACAGTTTCCGCATTATCGAGCGCGTGGTGTGCGGTCAGAACGATATCGGCTACGCCCGAGCTCACGAGCTCGTAAAAGACTGCGTATCGTAGGTTTCGCGCCGCCTGCTCGATCGTAGAGCCGTTTTTCGCAGCGGTTTGCTTTACATTCACGCGAAACGCTCTGAAATCGACGGCGTATTCGGCGCAAAGTCTGCGCACGAAATTCTCGTCTCTATCCGCTTCTTTTCTCAGACAATGATTGACATGAACTACAGTAATCTGCTTCTTCTCTAACAGTCCGCAATTTATAACAGCGTGCAAAAGACATACCGAGTCGCGCCCGCCCGATACGCCTATCGCGAGTTTTTTATCGGCGTAGCGTTCAAGCGCCGCCGTTGTTTTTTGCAGTACGTTGTTCACGAAAGTAGTATACCGTATTTTTTTTATTCTGTCAACTTACTTCCTTTTGAATAAAAAAACCTACTTCTTTGAAAAGAAGTAGGCAAGAAACCTTTACGTTTTTGCTTATAAATAATTGTACTATACTATCCTATCCGGTATATCACTTAGCCGTGACGGTACCGTCCGAACAGCGTATGGTCAAGACTTGTCTGTATCCCAACCAACTATATCTTTTATCGACATTTTCCCAATCGGACTTCGACCCGCCGTAATGAATATCCGACAACTTATCGCAACTCGAAAATGCGGAGCCACCTATGGAAAACAAGCACTCGAATTCGGCATAGGCCAATTTAGAGCAACTGCTAAACGCGCCGGTCTGCAAATCGGTACCGCTGTTTTTGAACTGTACGGAGGTAAAGTCGGCATACTTAAACGCCGAAATTCCGACATCCACGTACCCGCCCATAACGGTAAGCGAGGTCGCCTCACAACCTTCAAACGCCTCTGCCCCTATTTCGACGCGCTCTCCCGATATAGTGAGTTCACCCACGCCGTTGCAGTACGCAAAAGCATTTTCTTCCAAAACCAACTCGTCTGCGTTGATTTTTATATCGTACTCGCCTTCCATAAACGAAAACGCAAATTTGTCTATATACGTAACGTTAGTCGGAATAACCACGTCGGAGGTAAGCCCCGTAACAGAGGAGAACGCCGCATAACCTATATCGGTCACCGATGTCGGAATTTTTATAGATTTCACAATCATTCTATTGAACGCATACTTTTTAATGCTCGTTACGGTATTGGGAATCTCGAGATTGTATACGCGCTGACTGTTAATATTGAGATATGCATTCATAGTCAAAGGGTTGGCAAAATCGCCGCTGAAATCGATATCGCACCAGTCGGCTAGGGAACCACTGTAACTCACGTTACCCAAATTCTTACAACCCGAAAACGCGTATTTGGCGGATACTTTGGTTTGAGCGTGAATAGTAACCGAAGTTATAGCCGTGTTTTCCGCTTCGATAACGGCAAAATACGCGTTGTCGGCAGTGCCTAAGTATTTTGCGTTGCCGTAATCGGTAAACTGCAATTTTTCACAACCGATAAAAGCGTCTTCTTGTATATCGGTTATAGTATCGGGCAAGGTTATTTTCGTTATTTTATAGCAGTCTTCGAACGCTTTTGCGCCGATTGAAGTTACGGGCTTTTCTTCATACTCGTCGGGAATGACGATTACGGTATCCTTCGCCGTACCTATGCCGATAACCTTATAACCTACGACGCGGTCGTTCTCTTTTATTTTTTCGTACTCGATTCCTTCGGTCGCAATCGGCTTTTGTACTTCGGTCGTCGATCCGCCGTTAACGTTGTTATTATTATCGTTATTATTTTCGCTATTACCTATGCTCGTATCGGTAGAGCCGCCCGCGGGCGGTCCGTCGTTCCTATCGGATGAATTACAACCTATAAAGCACCCGCACAATGCGGTCGCCGATAACAAGGTTACGAGCGCAAGTTTAAGCTTGTTTTTCATTTTATCCCCTTTCCTGTAAAACTTTTTTGTAACTATCTAATTATTTATATTATATTATTAAATATTATGTTTGTCAAGTTTTTTCGTTTTTTATTCCGGTAACGAAAAAGCCATATCGAGAGTAATAGCCCGATACGGCTTTTATTATTAACTTAAAGTTTTCTTTGCTACTTTCTTGTTCACAAGAAAGTAGACAAAACTCTCCTACACAGCTTCGCTGTCGTCGGGATCGGCGGTATACTCGCCTGCCTTAGGCGCACGCTCTACGGGGTAGATATTGCGATAGCTCTTAACGCCCGTACCGGCAGGAATGAGCTTACCGATAATAACGTTCTCTTTAAGACCAATAAGCGGATCGACCTTGCTCTTGATAGCGGCTTCGGTCAATACCCTCGCCGTTTCCTGGAAGGACGCCGCCGACAGGAAGCTGTCGGTCGCAAGCGCGGCTTTGGTAATACCCAAAAGCGTATGCTTGGCGCTGCCCGGTCTGCCGTAGTTCTCAATCGCCTTGGTGTTCGCCTCGTCGAAGGTCGCAAGATCGACCATTTCGCCCGGCAAAAGATCGGTGTCGCCACTGCTCTCTACGCGTACCTTTTTGAGCATTTGACGAACGATAACCTCTACGTGCTTATCGCTGATATCAACGCCCTGCGAACGGTAAACGGACTGGATCTCTTTAAGGATATATTCCTGTACGTCGTTGCGGCCCTTGGTGCGAAGTATATCGCCGGGGTTAAGCGGACCTTCGGTGATCGCGTCGCCCGTCTTAATATACGCGCCGTTGGTTATATACGGCTTGAACCGTGCGCCGTGCGGTATGGAGTAGCTGTCCTCCGTACCGTCGTCGCGCTTGACGATAACGTCGCGCTTGCCGTCCTTCTCGACGATACGCACCTTGCCCTCGTGTTCGGCAAGCACCGCACAGCCCTTGGGGTTACGCGCTTCGAAAAGCTCCTCTACGCGCGGAAGACCGGTCGTAATATCGTCAGCCGATGCAACACCGCCCATGTGGAATGTACGGAGCGTAAGCTGTGTACCGGGCTCGCCTATACTCTGTGCGGCGATGATACCTACCGCCTCGCCGATCCTGACGGGCGTGGCTGCCGCCATGTCTCTGCCGTAGCACTTGGCGCAAACGCCGTGCTTGGACTTGCAGGTAAGCACCGTTCTAATCTTGACGTGCGTAATGCCGCACTCGACGATCTTTTTAGCGACCTGCTCGCTTATCATCTCGTTGACGTCGACGAGCACTTCTTTGGTGTTCTTGGGATTGACGACGCGCTCGGCTGCGTACCTGCCCGAGAGCCGATCTTCGAGCTTTTCTATCGTTTGGTTGCCGTCCATAATCGCGTAGGTATCGATACCCTTAGGCGCACTGCCTTCGCAGCAATCGTCCTCGCGCACGATAACGTCCTGCGCAACGTCGACAAGACGACGGGTAAGATAACCCGAGTCAGCCGTTTTAAGCGCGGTATCGGCAAGACCTTTACGACCGCCGTGCGTCGAAATGAAGTATTCGAGACAGGTCATGCCTTCACGGAACGAGCTGCGGATAGGCACGTCGAGCGTTTTACCTTGCGGGTTACGCATAAGACCGCGCATACCCGAAAGCTGCGAGATCTGCTTCATGTTACCACGCGCACCCGAGGTCGCCATCATGTTGATGGGGTTGTACGCGTCGAGCGTGCGTTGAAGCGCCGCCGTGACCTGATCGTTCGCCTTGTTCCAGATATTAACGACCGAGTTATAACGCTCGTCCTCGGTGACGAAGCCGCGGTCGTAGAGCTTGTCGATCTTGACGACTTCTTCTTCGGCGTCGTCGAGGATCTTGAATTTTTCCTGAGGGATATGCATATCGAAGACGGAGGTCGTAATGCAGCCGATGGTCGCATACTTGTAGCCCATGTCTTTGATAGCGTCGAGAACGCCGACCGTAATGCCTGCGCCCTTCTTCTTGAACGTGGTATTGACAATACTCTTGATATTGTCCTTACTCACGCAGAAGTTGATTTCCGGCTCAAACAGTTTGGCATAGCTGTCGCGAACGACGTAGCCGAGATCTTGCGGGATAGGCTCGTTGAATATAAGCCTGCCGACCGTGGTCGTGACCGTATGACGGTAGGTGCCGTCGACGGGAACGACGTTCTTAGGGATCTCCACGCCGCTGTTCTCGACGAACTCGGCGGAGCGCTCGATACGCACGTTGATCTTCGATTGAAGCTCGATGCGCTTGTTGAAGTACGCCATCTTCGCTTCGTCAACGCCGGAGAAGGTCATGCCTTCGCCCTTGGAGCCGGGCTTATCCATGGTAAGATAGTAGCTACCCATAACCATATCAAGCGTCGGCGAGCAAACGGGCGCGCCGTCCGAAAGTTTAAGAATGTTATTGGGCGACAGCATGAGTACGCGCGCTTCGACCTGTGCTTCGACCGAAAGCGGTACGTGTATAGCCATTTGGTCGCCGTCGAAGTCGGCGTTGAACGCGCCGCAAGCGAGCGGGTGGAGCTTGATTGCCCTGCCGTCTACGAGTACGGGCTCGAATGCCTGAATACCAAGCCTGTGGAGCGTAGGTGCACGGTTAAGAAGAACGGGGTGGTCCTTGATGACCTTTTCGAGAACGTTCCATACGTCCGCGTCGGCACGCTCGGCAATGCGCTTAGCCGTTTTGGCGTTGTGCGTTTTACCCTGCGCGACGAGTTCTTTGATAACGAACGGTTTGAACAGTTCGAGCGCCATTTCCTTAGGCACACCGCACTGATAGAATTTGAGTTCGGGACCGACGACTATAACCGAACGGCCGGAGTAGTCAACGCGCTTACCCAAAAGGTTTTGACGGAAGCGACCCTGCTTACCACGGAGCAAGCCCGAAAGGCTTTTAAGCTCGCGGCTGGACGCGCCCTGTATCGCCTTGCCGCGCCTACCGTTATCGATAAGGCTGTCGACGGCTTCTTGGAGCATACGTTTTTCGTTCCTGATAATGATATCGGGAGCGCCGAGCTCCATGAGCCTACGAAGGCGGTTATTGCGGTTGATTACCCTGCGGTAAAGGTCGTTAAGGTCGCTCGTTGCGAACCTGCCGCCGTCGAGCGGAACCATGGGACGAAGCTCGGGCGGAAGCACGGGCAGTACGTCGAGTACCATCCAGCTCGGTTCTGCGCCCGATTTCATGAACGCGTCGAGAATGTCGAGCCGTTTGATCGCGCGGAGCTTTTTCTGCCCCGCCGATTTCTCGACGATCTCGCACATTTTTTCGTATTCTTCCTTGACATTGATGTCTTTAAGGAGCTGACGGATAGCTTCCGCGCCCATACCGACCTTGAACGCCTTGGGTCCGTACTGTTCCTGGTACTGACGAAGCTTGTCGTCGGTTATGATCTCTTTGTATTGAAGATCGGTGATACCGGGATCGAGTACGATATAATTGACGAAATAAACTACCTGCTCGAGCTGTTTGAGTTGGAGGTCGAGAATAAGACCTATCCTGCTCGGCACGCCGCGGAAATACCAGATATGCGTGACGGGCGCGGCAAGCTCAATATGCCCCATGCGCTCACGGCGAACCTTGCTCGTGGTAACTTCCACACCGCACTTGTCACAGATAACACCTTTATAGCGGATACGCTTATACTTACCGCAGTAGCATTCCCAGTCCTTGGTCGGTCCGAAGATACGCTCGGAGAACAAGCCGTCCTTTTCGGGCTTTTGCGTGCGATAATTGATGGTTTCGGGTTTTGTGACCTCGCCGTACGACCACTCACGAATTTTATCGGGGCTGGCGAGCTGAATTTGCATTGAATCGAAATTATTAAGTTCGAACATATCGCGTCTTCTCTCCTTTTAGTCGTTCTCGTCGTCCAAGTCGTCGAGCGGGCTGTCCGCGAACGGATCGGCGTAATCGACGTCCTCACCGAACAAACCGCCGCCGAGCTCGTCGTCCTTAGGCGTTTCTTCGTCGTCGTCAAGCCCGCCGAGGATATCGTCGTCGGGCGCGACATCGTCGTCCTCGCCGAACAGACTGCTGTCGTAATGCTTTTGCGTAGGCTCGGCGTCGTAGAGCACGGGATCGTCGTCCATGAGCTCTTTAATACCGATTTCTTCCTTGTTCTCGGTAAGCACCTTGACGTCGAGCGCGAGAGCCTGCAATTCCTTGATAAGAACCTTGAATGATTCGGGAATACCGGGCTCGGACACGTCCATACCGCGGATAATGCTGTCGTAAGTTTTGGAACGACCCGCGATATCGTCGGACTTGACCGTCATGATCTCTTGAAGCACGTTGGCGGCGCCGTAAGCGTACAGCGCCCATACCTCCATCTCACCGAAACGCTGACCGCCGTTCTGGGCTTTACCGCCGAGCGGCTGCTGCGTAACGAGCGAGTACGGACCTGTCGAACGCGCGTGCATCTTGTCGTCGACAAGGTGGATAAGTTTGAGCATATACATATAGCCGACGGTGGCGCGGTTCTCAAACGGTTCGCCCGTCCTGCCGTCGTACATTTGGATCTTGCCGTCGACCTCGCCGTCGGGCGATACGTAACCGTTCTCGGCAAGAAGCTTTTGAATATCGGACTCGATAGCGCCGTCGAAAACGGGGGTCGCGACCTTCCACCCGAGCGCTTTCGCAACGAGACCCAAGTGGACTTCGAGAACCTGACCGATATTCATACGGCTGGGAACGCCGAGCGGGTTGAGCACGATTTGGAGCGGCGTGCCGTCCGCCATGAAGGGCATATCTTCCTCGGGCAATACGCGCGAGATAACACCCTTGTTACCGTGGCGACCTGCCATCTTGTCGCCGACCGAGATCTTACGCTTTTGCGCAATGTATACGCGCACGAGCTTGTTGACGCCCGGCTTCATTTCGTCGCGGTTGGCACGGGTAAAGACCTTAACGTCAACGACTATACCGCCCTCGCCGTGCGGAACTTTAAGCGACGTATCGCGCACCTCGCGCGCCTTGTCGCCGAATATAGCACGCAATAAGCGCTCCTCGGGCGTAAGGTCGGTTTCGCCCTTAGGCGTTACCTTACCTACGAGAATGTCACCCGAATCGACCTCCGCGCCTATGCGGATAATGCCTTCCTCGTCGAGGTTTTTAAGCGCCTCGGGAGAAACGTTGGGGATATCGCGCGTGATCTCCTCCGCGCCGAGCTTGGTGTCGCGAGCTTCGGTTTCGTGCTTATTGATATGGATGGAAGTGAAAACGTCGTCCTTGGCGATACGCTCGCTGATAAGGATAGCGTCCTCGTAGTTGTAGCCTTCCCAGCTCATGAACCCGACGAGAACGTTCTTGCCGAGCGCGAGCTCTGCTTGCGAAGTGGAATGTCCGTCGGCAAGCACCGTGCCCTTAGCGACGCGCTCGCCTTTCTTGACGATAGCGCGCTGATTGATACACGTGCCTTGGTTGGAACCGACGAACTTCTTTAACAAATAGGTTTGACGGTTGCCGCCGTCCTCGTTGACTATGATACGCTCGGCGTCGACGTAATCGACCACGCCCGCTTCGCGCGCAATGACCATAACGCCCGAGTCGTAAGCGATCTTATGCTCGATACCCGTGCCGACGATAGGAGCCTCTGTGCGAAGAAGCGGAACTGCCTGACGCTGCATGTTGGACGCCATGAGTGCGCGGTGCGAGTCGTCGTTTTCAAGGAAAGGAATGAGCGCCGTAGCGACCGAAACCATTTGGCGAGGCGAAACGTCTACGTAGTCGATACGCTCACGCGCGACCTCGCCTATCTCTTCGCGGTAGCGGCGCATAACGCGCTTGTTGACGAACCAGTTATTCTCGTCGAGCGGCTCGGAGGCCTGCGCTATCATGTAGCGGTCCTCCTCGTCGGCGGGAAGATAATCGACGACGTCGGTCACGCAATGGTTGACCTTGTCTACCCTGCGGTAGGGCGCTTCGATATAGCCGTACTCGTTGATACGCGCATAGCTCGTAAGCGACGAGATAAGACCGATGTTCTGACCTTCGGGCGTTTCGATCGGGCACATACGCGAATAGTGCGTGTAGTGAACGTCACGAACCTCGAACGTAACGTGCTCGCGGTTAAGACCGCCGGGACCGAGCGCGGACAGCTTGCGGCGGTGCGTAAGCTCGGCTATGGGGTTGGTCTCGTCCATGAACTGCGAGAGCTGCGACGAGCCGAAGAACTCTTTTATAGCGCTCGATACGGGGCGAACGTTGATAAGCGTTTGCGCCGAGATCTCGGTCTCGGTCTGGATCTGCATACGCTCGCGAACAACGCGTTCAAGCCGCGACATACCGATACGGAATTGGTTTTGAAGAAGCTCGCCTACGCTGCGCACACGGCGGTTGCCGAGGTGGTCGATATTATCGCACGAGCCGAAGCCGCGGTGCAATCCCATGATGTAGTTAACGGTGGATATGATATCCTCGACGACGATATGCTTGACGATAAGGTCGTCGATATGTTTGGAGCAGAGCTCGGCAAGCTTTTCGCGGTTGCCTTCCGCCTCGTCCATAAGCTTAACGAGCGCGGGATAGTAAACCATCTCGTTAATGCCGATACTGCGGGGATCGACGTCGATATAGCCCGCAAGGTCGACGTGGTTGTTACCGATGATGTTGAACTCGTTGCCGTTCTCGTCGAGTACCCACACCTCGTTGATACCAGCGTTCTGAATGGTGACGGCAAGCTCCTCGGTAAGAACGTCGGCGGAAGTATGCTGCGCCTTGTTCTCGGCACGCGCGTATACAACGCCGTTTTCGTCTATGATATCGCGCGCAACGCGGTAGCCGTCCACGCGGTAGCGAAGCGCCATCTTCTTGTTATACTTGTAACGGCCGACGCGCGACAAATCGTACTTACGGCGGTCGAAGAACATGCCGTAAATAAACTGCTTAATGCTATCGATGGTCGGAGTCTCACCGCTGCGGAGCTTGTGGTTAAGTTCGAGAAGCGCGCGCTCCTCATCGAGCGGGTGCTTGTCCTCTTTATCCACGTAGCGAGCGCAAGTGACTTCGATCATAGGATCGTTGTTGAAAATCTCTTTAAGCGCTTCGTCCGTGCCGAACCCGCTTTCGGTAACAGCCGACAAGCAGCTAAGGAGCACGGTGGCAAGAACCTTCTTTTGACGGTCCACACGCACCCACAAAACGCCAGACGAATCCTCCTCGAATTCGAGCCACGCACCGCGCGACGGGATATTCTGCGCGCTGTAATGCGCCTGACCGGTCTTAACGTCTTTTTCGTAATCGAAATACACGCCGGGCGAACGCACGAGCTGCGAGATAACGACTCGCTCCGCGCCGTTGATAATGAACGAGCCCGTGGGCGTCATGCGCGGCATATCGCCCATATAAACTTCGCTGCGTGTGCTCTCGTCCGTTTCGCAGTTACGAAGGCGAACCTTAACGTAAAGCGGCACGGCGAACGTAGCGTCGCGGTCCTTGCATTCCTTCTCGGTATAGTTGCGCTTTTGGTTATTCCCCTCGCGATGCCCGAGATAGTAATCCTCGAAGAACAGCTCTACGCGGTTCGAATAATCGGTGATGGGCGAAAAATCGCGCAAAACCTCGCGTATGCCGTTCTCGATAAAATCGTTGTAGGACTTTTTCTGCACTTCGACCAAATCCGGCATATCGATAACTTCGTGGATCTGAGCGAATGACATACGCTCGGTATTGCCGTACTTGACCTTTGTAATTTTCCTTTCAGCCATACAAACTCCTAAAAGAAAGTTATTAACGAATTGAGCGGCGTAAACGCCGAAAAAGAGAGCTATCTAAAATTAAACGCGCAAAAGCGGAGCGAAAACGTCTTCCGCACCGCAACGTGTTCTATAAAGAAAGAAGAGTGATAGGCAATCGTTTAGCTCTCTCTTTGTAAAGTGTGCGATAGTTACCGTACGCCGCAAAAGTAATATTCATTACCTTTATGACAAGTGTATAAGCCTACACTACGGCACACTAACGCATTTTGATATTTTATCACAAAATGTCAACTATGTCAAACAAATTTACTGCATATTTTTGAAATTTTTTAATGTTGTGTGTGGACTAAGCAGGTATTGTTTTGTACACCCAATAAAGTTCAGGTCGTTATTAATTTCTCTACGCCATTCTTAAAAAGCGTGCAAGAAAACTTTAAGTTAAAATATTTTAATGCGGTTAAGCCGAAGCACTCATTTTAATTATTAATTTTTAATTGAAAAGAGCGGCTGCACCCACGCGGCGCAACCACTCTTTGATCCCAATTTCTAATTGCTAATTCTCAATTACTTGAACACGGCGACGCCGCCGACAGGAAGCGAAACATTACCTTTCATATCGACAGAAACGCTACCCGTGCTCGCAACAATCGAACCTACAAGCTTGGTCTCGTTAAACTCTTTACCGAGTTTAACTTCCGCTTCTTCTTTTCCTACATTCTGTATGATGAGCACGCTCTTACCGTTCCATTCGAGCTTGTAAACCGCCACCGACTTATTGAGCTCATTCACTTCGTTAACGCTATTTTCGCCGAACGAGCCGAGCGAAGCGATTACTCCCCACTTATCAAGCGCATATGCGGTCATCACACCGCGACCGATTTCGGGGAAGCGGTTGCGAAGCTTGATCGCCTGACGGTAATACGCCAAAATCGAATCGGTCTTATCCTTTTGATCTTTTACCGATCCGTTCTTTTGCGCACCCTTATAGTCCGCGCCGGGCGGGTCGAATATGTTCGAATGACTGTCGTCCCCCCAATTAAACGGAAGTCTACGGTTAGGGTCGGAGCCACTACCCGCCGCGCCGATTTCCTCGCCGTAGTAAATATAGGGGTTACCCGGCATGAGCAGATACAGCCCTGCGGCTTTCTTAATCTGGGTCGCATCCATCGATCCCGACGAACGATCGCCGTCATGGTTGGACAAGAAGTTCGAAAGCAACGCCGCACTGTCATTTTTGAGCTCGGTCGCCTGAATTTCCGCCATCGATTTAACGAGCGACGACGCACCCGATTTGGCAGAGCCTTTTGCTGTGCTTATAAATCCGGAACTCGAAGTAGCTGCGTAAGTGAAATTAAAATTACTCATGCCCGTTGCGAAATACTTATCGATAACGAACGACGTAGACCATACCTCGCCTACGTTGTAGCAATACCTCGCAAGACCGGGCGTGCTCTCGGCGAACACTTCCGCACCCTTTTTATTGCAGTAATCGTTGAACCAAGTCCAAAATTCGATATTGGCGCTGCTTGTGTCCGAAGCCGCAAATCCGTATGCCCACGGCACTGCGTCCAAACGGAACGACCGCACGCCGCGTTCCAGCCAGAAATCGACTATCTTCTTTATCTCCTCGCGCAGTTCCTCGCTATCAAGGTTAAGGTCGGGCTGCGTTTTCGAGAAATTGCCGAGGTAATAGTAATTGGAATTGGGCACAGCGTAATACGTGCCTCTCGACGGTCTATCGTCTTTGAGTACAAAGTTGTACATTTTCATGTACCTGCTGTCTTCGACGGTAATACCCTTTTGCGCTTCCTTTACCGCTTCCAAGAACCACGGATGCTCATTGGACGAGTGATTAAGCACGAGGTCCATTTGCAACCAAATTCCGCGGTCGTCGCAAGCTTTAACGAGCGCGTCGAAATCCGCAAGCGTGCCGTAGCTTTTATCAACGTCATAATAATCGGTCGCGTCGTACTTATGGTATGACGGCGAAGGATTGATCGGCATGAGCCAAATACCGTTTATTCCGAGATCGGTATCGGTATTGGGATCCCCGTCGTTGAGATAATCGAGGTTATCGATAATACCCTTGAAATCGCCGATACCGTCGTTATTGCTGTCTGCAAACGAGCGCACGAAAATCTCGTAATATGTGCGGCAGTTATCGTTGGGAACGTTGAGCGCACTCGCAGTATCGCCGTTGTGATCATACTCTACGATGTCGCTATCGTCATACCCGTCGCCGCCGTTGTCGTTTCTGCAACCGATAAGCGACGCACCAAACGCGCACGTTAACGCCGCCGCCGTAATAGCGCTTATTATTTTTTTGAATTTCATGATAAAGTGTCCTTATAAAAGAGTTTTTTCTAATGCCGCAACTAAAAACAGCACACGGTACCGCGTGCTGTTTTATAGCTGCCATTAATCTTAGCCCTTAGCCGCGCCGCCGGTGATACCCGCAACATAGAACTTCTGCATAATCATGTACAGAATGACTATCGGGATAGATACGAACACGCCGCCTGCACAGAACCGCGTAAAGTAGTTACCTACAAGCTCGCGCTCCGTGACCCATTGCCTAATTCCGACCGCGATAGTATACTTTTCGGTCTGATTCATCATGAACACGCTGGCTAAAATATAATCGCACCAGGGTGAGATAAACGACGTTAAGATCGTGTATATGATGATCGGCTTACTGAGCGGAATGATCATTCGCCAGAAAATTCTGTTCTTGGTAGCTCCGTCTATGCGCGCCGCCTCGTCGATAGCCAATGGCACCGTATCGAAGAAGCCTTTGACGATATAGTAGCCCGTACCGGAAGCCAACGAATACACCAATGCCAAGCCGATAAGACTGCCGGTCAGATTGAACGCCTTAAAGATATTGTACAAAGCAATCATCGACAGGAAGCCGGGGAATAAGCCGAGTATCAGCGAAATGTTCATGAGCTTCTTACGCGCCGAGAACCTAAGCCGCGACAACGCGTACGATACCATGAGTATGAGGATCGTCGAAATAACGCACGAAATGAGAGCGACTATCAGCGTATTACTAAACCACGTCATGTACGGGAACGAAGAATAGTCGTTACGGTACGTTCCGTCGTTACTGGGAACGCCGGGTCCGCCGGGAAACAAATTTCTGAAATTATTCCAGGTATATTCCGTCGGGAAAATAGTCGTCGAGGTAGAAGAAGTGTTTGCGTCGAATGCGCGCAATATCATCCATACTAAGGGGAACAACCAAATGAACACCATTAATATCAGTATGATATATATGACCGTATCCGATAATATACGTTTCGATCTTAAACCTATCATTGGAACGTATCCTCCTGCTTAACAGATTTGGAGCTATTGAATACGATGAGCGCGAAGAACGCGGTAATAAGGAAGGTGAATATACCGATAACCGCGCCGTAGTTGTATTCGGGGTTGGACTTGCTTACCGTCAACCTGTAAAGCCAAGTAATCAACAAGTCCGTGGAATAAACCATCGCGCCGCCATCGAGTATGCGGGAAGGACCGCCACCCGTCAAGAAGAATATGACGTTGAAGTTATTGATGTTGCCCGTGAACGTCGTGATGAGCTGAGGACCCATAACGAACATAATGTACGGGAACGTGATCGATACAAACCTGCGAACAGGTCCCGCGCCGTCGATACGGCTGGACTCGTACAGCTCGTCGGGAATATTCATGAGAATACCCATTGTAGCAAGCATTGTAAACGGCATACCACGCCACAAGTTAATGACTATAACCATAACTCGCGCTAACATATAGTTAGACGGTTTGGAGCCGAGGAAGTCGATGGAATGCTTCATTCCGAACACTTTTATAAGTATCTGGTTCATCGGACCTGTAAGGGAATCGTTGTCGCTGTATCCAAAGAACTTGCTCATCATAAGGAGCGTTACGAAATCGGGAACGGCTATGACGACAATAAAGCAAACACGCCAGAACGCTTTAAGCTTGATCGACTTTTTGTTGATCATCATCGCCAAGAACATTCCGAAGAAGAAGTTCGTAAACGTAGCGAATACAGCCCAAACAAGCGTCCAGCCCAAAACGCTCCACAAAACGGTGCCGTACGTCTTACCAAATACGTCGGCGAAAGCGCTGAATCCCGTCCAGGTGAACAGTGATCCGGGCGGATAATGGTTAACGCCGTTTACCCTACCGAAATTGGTGAACGCAACTATAATATTACACACCAACGGCAATACCGTAATCAACAATATGCCGAGAATGGGCAAAACAAGTATCGTTACGTGATATCCGTCGTTAAGCGCAAAGTTGACCTGTTGCTTTACAGTGGAAAGCGGCTTGCCCTCCTCCACTCTCTTCTGCGTGTTATAAGCGATCTTGGTGTTAAGAATCCACATATACACGAAGAAAATCGTCAGCATTATAGCCATAACGCTGAAAATCAAAATAGTGAGCGAATTATCTACGTACTTCGATACAGGGAATCCATCCGGTCCGTCTACTTTTATTGTAGCTACCTTACCGAGCGATCCGAACATGGCAAGATTGCTGCCGCCAAGGAATACCATAAACAGTATATACAAAACTTCTATGGCAAGCAATAAAAACCCTTTCAGCACCTGTCCGCGCGAAAAATTGCCAAATCCCATAATGAGATAGGACGTTTTCGTACGCCAGTCCCCATTCTTGAACCTTAACCACAGCCCCTTAAAGCATAAACCGATAGCGATGAAAAATCTCGAAACCTTTTTGGGGATAGCCTTGATTATACTCCACAATAACAGACCTACACCTTTAATGTAATCCCAAATTGCAAGTCCGAGTTTTTGATACCAAGGGCGGTTAAATTGTTTCCAAGTGGGCGTGGTTTTTTCTGTTTTTTCCATTTAAATCACATCCCTAATTTTTATTTTGTCATGATTTGGATAAAAAAGTTCAGCCGAACCGAAACTCGTCCGACTCGGCTGAATATCAATACCAATTTTCTTTACGACAACCGCTATTATGCCTTTTGCTTAATAGCCGCTACTAAGTTGTCAAGTGCGGTTTGCAGATTGTCAATCGTGGTAGTTCCGTCGGCAATCTCGGCGCAGAACGATTGCATGGGATCCCAGAACGGATCTTGGTTGCCCTGCACGTAAGAACCTACGGCAGCCTGAGCAAGAAGTGCGGAAAGCGCTTTGTCGCTTTGAACCGCGGGAAGCTTCGCCGCTTCTTTGTTGCTCGGACCTGCATTGTCCGCATTATAGCGCGCAACCTGACCCTCGTAGCTGGTGAGGAAGTTCGCGAACGCCATAGAAACCGAAATATTGGTCTTCTTCGAGTTGACGCCGCAGTACTTGCCGCCGAAGAAGGTGTACATCTGCTTCTGAACGTCTTTACCGTCGATCTTAGCGGTGAACGTGGGAAGCTTCGTTGCCTTTGCATTTGCGGGCAAATCGCCTGCGAACCAGCCGCCGCCGATACCGGCTACAACAGATCCGTCTTTCATGCCGGCTACGATATCGTCGCCGATCGCACCTTTGATAAGGCAGGGTTTCTCGTTTTCCATAACGTTATCGGTAACGAGATATCTAATCATAGCCTCGGCAGCAATCTTGCCGTTCGCGCTATTGAAGTCGATTTCGTAATTGTCGCCTACGTATCCGGCATTGCAGCCCATTCCGTAGAAGAACGTAGGGGTATACCAGCCGGTGCCGTAATCCCAAATGATGTTCTTGTTGGCTTTCTTGGCTTTTTCCATCATGCCGTCCAAGGTCTCGACGTCGCTATCCGAGAAGAAGTCGCCGTCATACCACAGATAGTAGCCGTTATCCGCCGTTGCGGGGAAAGCAAGCATGTAGCCATCCTTGCTAAGCGCAGCGCTGTAGGTACCTTCACTGTCGCGCTCGGAGATAGCCTTGGTATAGTACGAACCGACATTACCACGCAACTCTTGCAGTATATCGTCCTGAACGAACTTATCCAAGTGGTCCGACGGGAAGAAGAACACGTCGGCGCCCTGCTCGGGGTCGGTAGCAAGCGCTTCCTGCGCCTTGTCCTCACCCTTCGGGGTGAAGTTAATCGTAACGTTGGCGTATTTGCCGTTATGATATTCGTTGGACGTGAACTTTGCTGCAAGCGTTTCAAAAGCAGCAACCGTCTTTTCAGGCGCCCAAACTTCGATCGTGCACGCAGCAACAGCCTCGTTGTCGCCCGCAAACGGATCGTTTACATCCGAAACGGTCGGAAGATCATCCGCCAATTTGTTATTAACGTCGCCGCCGCCGTTTCCGCCGTTGTCACCGCCGCCGCAAGCAACGAGACCGGCAATTGCCGAGAACGCCATTGTAGACGCAAGTAATGTAGCAAGCAATTTCTTCATAAATTTCCCTCCAATATGAATTTATTTAATTGCTAGAATAATTTTAACATTATAATTTACCCTTGTCAATAGTTTTTGGCAAAATTCTTTTATTATTTTTATTCATTTTGCACAAAAAACAGTCCTTTATATTGTCAAATCTTACAGGATATACTTATTATCCCCCCGTTCCGAGTGATATATACTATATAAAAGAAAAGAGCGGACGAACCGCTCTCAGCATATCTCATTCTTTGACTTGCAACTGATTAAACTCTACACCGTCGGCGCGTCTTATCCTTACCGCATCGAACCGCTCGGGATTTGTAACGGCGAGCGCTGCCACGTAGTCGTATATAGCGACGGGCGCACTACGACTCATGCACAAGTCCTTATACTTATCGACCAATTTATCGGTAAGCTCGTCGCCCGTTTTAAAGCTTTCGAACGCGAGCTTTTTATCATGGCAGGAATCGAGCGTTGCGACAGCGGTCGCCTTTTCGGCGAGCGTCTTGAACGCAGGCACGTCCAAAGCCTCATTGAACTCGTAGTCGCCGTAGTTGGGCTGTTCTTTATACGTTCCCGCCATCAACACGGTGCAAAACGGAACGTAGCCAAGCATAACGGGCAAAGTACACGGACCGAGCGACAGCACACAGTCGTGCGCGGGCTCTTTCTTCCCTTCCAGTTCTTTTTTGAACGCTTGGAAGTCGATCACCGTTACGTTCGACTGCTTTTGTTCGAGTATGTCGCCTATTCCGTCCGTGCCGTGAACGTCGGGAATATCTGCGGAACACTGCTTAATATTTCGCGTATCGACTATTCGCACCTTGTTTTTATCCGCGCCTGCCGCTGCGAGCAACGTATGAGCGTTGCGGTAAGCCGTTTGCACGCTAACGTTGCCGCCGATAGGCACTATATCTATATAGTTGAACATATCGACATTTGTCAATACGTGCATAGTGGCTATCGCGTCGTCCAGTCCGTAATCGCAAAACATTATCAATCGGTTATATTTCATTGCATTCACCTCGTTTTTACGCCTGCGAGCCGATCTTCGGCGCGTAAGTGATACTGCCTATACCCTTGCCGCCGTTCTGCTCGCCGAACGTTACCGTGCCGTTTTCGAGCATTTCGTTAAATACGGTAGCGCCCTCTTTGGTGATACTAACTATATTGACCTTTTCGGTACTCGTGGTATCGCCGTCGGTATCATTCGCTTCCATAAGCTCGGTAACGACTTTGTATTGTGCAGCGGTCATGCCGTTGAATATGGTATCTACGCTCTCGAATACGCCCTCGCTGTTTTTGGTATATACGATAGTGGCATACACCTCGCTCGGCGTCAAATTCTCGTTCAGCTTACTTTCGTGCTCAACCATGTTACCCATAGTTAGCTTGAACGTTACGACGAGATAATCGTTATCCTCGGTTATTTCATCCTTATCTTCGCCTATGCGTTCATTAAGCCACACGCGTGCGGCTTTCGCCTCCTCGGTATCGACACCTTTCGTGAGGATGATAGTTTGAACGGCAATAACTTCCTCTTTCTTGTCGATTTGCTCGACCTGTTTCATAAAGCCGTTAAAGCCGATATCGCTCTCCGTTTTACCGAGCAGGAACTTTTCTGTTTCATCCTCGTCCCATTTTTCGCCTGCGGCGGGGTTGCGGAGAAGCAAGTCTTTCATATCGTCGTCGCTTATGCCGTCGAAGATATCCAATACGTAGTTATTGGTATTTCTGAGCGAGCTATCATGCGAACGAACGTACATACCCTGCACCGCTTCCTTAACGGTTTCGGAAGTACGACCTTCAAGCGAGAGCTCCATCTTCTCGGCGAGGAAGGTATAGAAATCGGTCATTACAAGTCCCGCTTTTTCAAACCGGAAGAACGGTTCAGCATTGTCATCGTTCGGTTCTTCGTCCGGGTCTGTGGCGGCGGTCCTACTACCGGTCATGCTGTCTTGGAGCGCGGTCATTTCCTCGTACATTGTTTTGCCGAGTTCGAGCACCTGTTTTTGTATATCGAAGTCGGGCGCAAAGCATTTAACTACTTTAAGTGTGTCGTCGTATACACCTTTTTTATCGGCACCGCTCATATTATTGACGACCGTAGTCACGGGATAGTAGAGTTTGCCGTCCGTTTCGTCGGTTTCAGGCTCGCTCATATCGATAGTCGCGGTGACGAATATATTTTCGGTAGCCAATAGCTTACTAACCTTTGCGGGCAACAGACTGCCTACGTTTATGGCGAGAATGAGCGTGAGCTCGTCGGTATCGGTTTCGACCTCCATGATCGTGTAATTTTTCAGGTCGTCGCCGACCATTTCGGTTTGCAGGAACGCGCCGAGCTGCGCGGGAGTCATCGTCGGTTTGAGCTGACTGACCTTGCGCGTATCGTAGGCAAGGCATTTCACGGTGCCGTCGTTGACTCGAAGCTTGTCGGTATCAAAGCCGCCCAAGCTGCCGTCGTCCTTAGCTGTGCTCGACATAAACTCGGTAAGGTCGTCGAACGTTTCGAGCCTGCCGTTCTTCGCTTGACTGTCGTCGAGATAGTATTTATCCACAACGTCGGCGACAAAGCCCGAATAGTCGGGGTTGCCGTCTTTCGTTTCGATTTGGGTAGTTTCGGGCAAGCCGTCTACGTTATTGAGCTCTTTGAGAACGTTCTTTAATTGCGCGCCGTCCACTACGGGCTGACCGTCCTCACCTTTGATAGCAAGGTTTGCCATGATCGTGAATATGTCGGGCATTACGATCGCGCCGTTGTCGCCCGATACGGGGTTGGACTGCTCGTCGTACTCGTACGTAGTGGTTTTGAGCTCCATGCCTTCGAGCTTATTGAACATCTGCTTCACCATGTCGACCATCATCGTTTCAATCTGGTCGGACATACAGTCAAGGCTTATCGACGGAGCAAGCTTCTCGACAGCCGCTATCGCACGCGCGGTGTCTTTGCACGAGTTGAGCTTATACGATACGGGATCGCGCTTCTCGCCCGCGTTCAGCTCGCCGTCCTGAGTTATGTCGACGACCACGGTCAAAAGTATTCTATCCGGCATAAGCCCCGAAGCAAGCGAGGTCATCATCCCGCCCGCTTCGCCGAGCATACTGCCGAGATTGACTTCGACGGCGATCATGGCGTAGGTGTGGTTTAGCTTTTGCGGGTTGCTCATGAACGTGAGCGCGATAAGCTCCATGTCGAACCCGTTAAGGTTGGCTTTGAGATCGTCCTCGAACGCCGCGGCGAGCATCTTGTCGGTGACGAACAGCTTTTGCGGCGCGCTGTCGCTGTTTATGGACGCATTGAGCCGATTACCGTTCATGCGGTTTAACAGTTCGTCGGAATTGACGGGAGTCTTGCCGCCGTCGAGCGACACGCCCATCATGGCGAGAACGTCGGCAAGTTTTTCATCGTCCTTTATATCGATCGAATACGCCTGCGAAATCGCCTTTGCGAATTTGTCCTCGTAGTCGATAGGGGTCTGCCCGTCCACGCCGTCCTCAACATATTTCTCCTCGCCGTCGACGAGATATACACCCTTATAGCGGTAAGGCGAAACGTAGCGGTATTGCTCGTCGGCATCCGATAACACCGCTTTAAGAACGTAGATAAAGTCCGCCTTGGTGAGCGGCTCGCCCTCGGTAGACTTGCTCGCAAGACGCGCGAGCGTGTCGAGGAAGTCGATCGTTATCGTTCCGTCGTCCACTTTGTCGAGCGGCATATTCTGCGACGCCGTTTCGAGGAAAGGCGTGATCTTTTCGCCGTATTCTTTGAGCATATCGTCGAGCGTGTTCTCGCTGCCCGACATTTTCATCACGCCGTTAACCAGCTTCACCGCGCGGGCATGCTTAGCGTCGTTCATGGCGTTGATATTGACCGACATATCGGCTTCGCCGTACAGCGGAATGGAAACGGTGGCGTAAAGGTTTTTAGGCAGGAATATATTGCCCATGCCGCGCGCAAGCCAGCTCAGCCAGCCCATTCCGTTTTCGTTCATTACCGAAGTGAGCGCCTGCCCCGCCGCAGACTGCACGCCTATCCACACGGTGACCGAAGCGGTGGTCGATACCGTAGTATCGCCGTCGGTCTGCGCCGCGAAGGTGATCTGTTTGAGCGCGAGCACCGATTTCAGATCGATCACATTGGATATGCTCTGTAACGAGTCGATGCCGGAAGCGTTTTGGAGTATCGCTTCGAGTATGGCGTTTATGAAAGATGCGAGTTGTTTGTCTTTGAGCTTGAACAAATACTCATCGGTCGAGGGATCGTTTTCGTCGTAGCGATTTAACCTTTCGAAGTCTATGTTATCGCGGTTGAGAACGCCCGAAATCATGTCGGTAAGAATACGCATGATCGCGGAGCTCGACGAGCTTTCCTGTTCGCCGTCCTCATTATCGCCGGTCTCGTTCTCGTCGCCGTAATCGGAGTTGCGCGCGACGGCGGCTTGCGGCTTGTTTGCGTAGTTATCGATAGCGCTTTCGAGCGCCTTTTCGAAATCGACTTCCGCGTCGTCTTTAAGAAGAACGTTGCGCTTGATTTCCTTGTAGAAATCGTTTACGTCGTCCTTGCTATACGGATTGGTCACTACCTTCTTGTCGTTCGCCCAATACAAATCGTTCACTACGCCGAGCGTGTCTGCAAGCGACATATCCAAATTCTCTTGAGTAAATTTATCGCCGAAATACCAGCCTACGCCGAACGCCGCCGCAAATATTATCAATATTAAGACAAGCACCGCCAAGCAGCAGGAACAACATCTGTGCTTCTTTTTTTCGGGTCTGCCCCCGTTCTCGGACACTCCTATCTTTTCAGCCATTTTTACTCCAAAACGAAAAATAATCGCGTAATACTCTACTTTATTACACGATTATTATACTACGCAAGCATTTTTTTGTCAATGCCCGTAAGGAAGTCCTAATGTTATTCTAATAGGATTTTAATAATTAGCAATGAATGATTTATTAAATTACGAGCGAAGCGAGTCCGCAATTCCTAATTCCTAATTTCTAATTACTAATTAATACTGCACTCATACCCTGCGTCAACGACCGCTTTGATTGCCGCATCGATATTTACGTTTGCGCTGTGAACGGTCGCCTCGCCTTTTTCGAGACTGACGTCGACAGAGGTCACTCCCTCCACTTTTTCGAGCGCCGACTTTACGTGACCGACACAGTGCATACACATCATGCCTTTGACTTTAAGAACCGTTTCCATATTATTACCTCCGATTTCGGTTATTGATAACTCTTTTTCGTCTGTGCGATTTTTATTTTTGCGCTTGCCCACACCTTTGAGCTTGCGGGATAGCCGCGAATCGTCGAACTTCATAACAGTCAGCCGCAATGCGTTGCAAACGACGAATACCGACGAGAACGCCATTGCCGCCGAGGCTATCATGGGATTGAGCGTAACGCCTACGCCGAACAGCACGCCCGCCGCGAGCGGTATGCCGAGAACATTATATATAAACGCCCAAAACAAGTTTTGCTTGATATTCCTAAGGCTCGCGTGCGACACCGCCATGGCGCGCGGCACGTCCATAAGATCGCTCTTAACAAGCACCACGTCCGCCGCCTCGATAGCGACGTCCGTACCCGAGCCTATCGCTATGCCGACGTCCGCTTCTTTGAGCGCGGGCGCGTCGTTTATGCCGTCGCCGACCATTGCGACCCTGCCGCCGCCCGATTTGAGCGACTTAATGATATCGAGCTTGTCGCTCGGCAGAACGTTGCAGTACACTTCGGTTATACCGACCTTCTCGGCTATACGGTGGGCTTGCGCCGCGTTGTCGCCCGTAAGCATCGCCACGCGCGCGCCGCAGCTTTTGAGCATTTCGATAGCGCGGGCGCTCGACGGCTTGATCTCATCAGCGACCGTTATCGCGCCGAGCAGCTCGCCGCGTTTGCAAAGAAATACGGTTTGCGCATCGTCCTCGTCACATTTCACCCCGAACTCCGCCATGAGCCGAGCCGAGCCGAGCGCATACTCTGTGCCGTCCGACTTAGCGATCACACCGTAGCCTATACGGTACTCGCCGTCAGTCGCGTCGGGTGATACCAAGTTCCTATCGTGCGTCGCGTCGATTATCGCTTGCGCAAGCGGGTGCGTGCTTGTTTTTTCCAGCGCGGCGGCAATGCTTAAAACCTCGTCCTCGGTAAGACCGAACGTTTTTATACCGACCACGCGCGGCTTGCCCTCGGTTATCGTTGCCGTTTTATCGAGCGCGAACACCTCTACGCTTTGGAGCGCTTGCAGTACCTCGGCGTTCTTTACAAGCACGCCGTACGCCGCCGCTCTGCCCGTTCCCGCCATGACGGCGACTGGCGTTGCGAGCCCTAACGCACACGGACAGGATATGACGAGTACAGATATCGCCATGGTGAACGCCTGCGCCGCACTGCCTATAATCAGCCACACGATAAGGGTCACGAGCGCGATCGCGCACACCGTCGGCACGAACACCGCCGCCACCCTGTCGGCTATCTTCTGTATGGGCGCTTTCGAACCGCCTGCGTTTTCTATAAGCTCGATTATCTTGCTGAGCGTGGTGTCCGCACCCACCTTTTCGGCGGTAAGCTCTACCCTGCCGGTGAGGTTGAGCACGGCGGACGTCACGCGGCTTCCCACCGTCGCTTCATCGGGCAACGACTCGCCCGTTATTGCAGACTTATCGAGCGTGGTCGAGCCGACCTCGACAACGCCGTCGCACGGCACGTACTCACCGGGCAATACTATCACCCTGTCGCCTACGCGTATGTCCTCGACCGCGACAGATATTTCCGCGCCGTCGCGAACGACCGTCGCCGTCTGCGGACGGAGCCGCAACAGCTTATCCACTTCCGACCGAGTTTTGCCTTTTGACTTTGCTTCGAGGAACTTTCCGAGAGTTACGAGCGTAAGTATAGTTGCCGCGCCCTCGAAGAACAGGCTCATTGCGTTCATCGATGCGCCGTGCATATCGCCCGAAGCAACACCCGCATTGATTATAAAGAGTTGGACTATTCCGTAAATATACGCCGCACCGCTGCCGAGCGCAACCAGCGTATCCATGTTCGGCGCACGGTGCAAAACCGCTTTACAACCGTTTATAAAGAATTTTCCGTTTATTACAAGAACGGGGGTCGTAAGCACAAGCTGAATAAGCGCGAACGACGACGGGTTTATGTGCGGATCGAGCGCGCCCATAGGAAAGCTTGCCATGTGCCCCATGGAAAAGTACATGAGCGGAATAAGGAAAACCAACGAGCTTAAAAACCTTATAAGCAGCGTTTTAGCATAGTCGACGGGCTTTTGAGCTTCGCTCTTTACGGTTTCACCTTTCCCTCCGTCGTAGCGCACCGCGCCGTACCCGGCCGCCTCGACGGCGCGAATGATATCGCCGTCCGTTATATCGGTATCGACGGTCATGCGGTTCATGAGCAAATTGACCTCGACGTTTTGTACGCCGAGCTTCCTTACCGCCTTTTCAACGTGCGCCGCACACGCCGCGCAAGTCATTCCGCTAACCGAAAAAATCTTCTTCATTACCTTAGTATTCTATCACCGATATGATATTATGTCAAGTGTTTTATATAAATTCCTACTAAATTAGTATGAATTAAATCTATAATCACCGATTATTCAACATTGTGCGCCGCGACGCATATATTATTTGAACGAGGTAATTCGGAAATGAACGTTATAACGATAGCAGTAGGCGGGTCGGAGTGCGGACACTCCCCCGTCATGCCGTACGTAGGCGAAAAAGCGGACGGCAAGATTTTTACGCGGCTTGCGGCGCTGTATCTGACGGCGGCGCTTATTCGGTGCGATTTCGATGTGCTCGAAGTGCCGTCGCCCGTCGTCGACGCGCGGGATATGATCATGCGCGTCAACCGCTTTACCGCCGACGGCGCGGTGCTGATTTCGCTCGGCGCATTCGGGTCGCGCAAGAGTTTTAACGACGTTAAGGGCGCGGTAGTTTATCATTCGACGAGCAAAGAGCATAAGGTTTTTTGCGAGGATATTTGCGCCGCGCTAAGTCGCAATATTTCTTGCGCTTCGCTCGGTGGCGACAGGGTGTGGCAGGGCGCGGTTTGCCCGACGGCGGTAGTCGACGCGGGGTATCTTACAAATTTCGACGAAGCCAAGCTGTCGCTCGATCCCGACTATGCGCAGACGATAGCCGAGCACGTAGCCATGGGCGTGTGCGAGTATTTCGGTTATCCGTACATTAGGCAGGACGATATTACCGCCTACCCTATTCTTTGCACGGCGGCTACGGGTAAGCGCGGGCGCAAGATCAAAATGCTTCAAGCTCTGCTTGCGGCAAATGGGATGAAAGTCGAGGTCGACGGCGTTTACGGCAAGGAAACCGATCTCGCCGTCAAGGCGTTCGAACAGAACAACGGGCTTTCGGGCGGTGTGGATGCAGCGCTGTGGCGCGAGCTTATACTCCCCGCGCGCAAGCCGCTCGAATACGGTTGTATGCGGAACGGCGTGCTGTATATTCAGCGCAAGCTATACAGTAAGCTTTACGACTGTCCGCAGAGCGGTGAGCTCGACGATAAAACCTTGACCGCCATCAATGAGTTTGTACGCGATAAAAAACTCTGCGCACAATGCACCAAGGAAAGCGGAGTGAGCGAAGAAGTGATTGCCGCACTGTCATGTTTGGGCGGAGGAAAACCCCGTTTATTCTAGTTTTTCTATTAAAAATAAATATATTAAATCTAACCATTATCGGTTTGACAGTTTAGACAAAAAGGTGTATACTGTCTAAGATTTAAATTTAAAATAAAGTGCGAAAAAATGGCTACCGCAAAAAAGAAAACAACCGATAAAATCAAAGCGAGCTTGACCGAACTGCTCGCCGATAAACCGATAGACGACGTGACCGCTACCGCATTGTGCAGTCACGCCGGAATCAACCGCGCCACGTTCTACTATCACTACAACTCGGTGCAGGACGTTCTCACCGAGATAGAGGACGACCTGGAAGCCGAGTTCACGCAGTGGATGTCGCAGGCGACGGTCGCGAGCAACGGCGCGCCCGAAAAAAGCTTTTACGTAACGTTCTTCGAGTTTATTTACAGGAATGTAAGCGTGTGCAAGCTTTTGCTCGGAGCACAGCGGCAATCGGAATTTTTATCGCGCGCAATGGAAGCAGGTAGGACTAAGGTCGTGTCCGTAATGTCGCAGCTCTACCCCAACTGCCCTGCGTCCAAGATAAACTATTACTATATATTCGTTTCCAACGGGTTCTTGGGGCTGCTCGAATACTGGCTTAACAGCGGTATGCGCGAGAGCATAAACGATATCGCGGACGTAGGCGTCCAGGTATCGAACGCGGGAATTAAATATTTGGCGTAAACTAAAAACTACTTGGCAAAACAAAAACGGTGGCGACAACCACCGTTTTATAATGCGTAATTTTATTTATTTGTAGATTTCTTGTTAAGAGTGACGAGCAATACGTGCGCGGCTATGAATGCGGCGAGAACGATATAGCCGTAAAAGCTCGGTATAAACGCGCACGCGACAGCGGCGATCAAGTACCCTGCCGCGCCAACGTACCAAAACTTATCGGTATTGACTCTGAGTCTGTGCGTAAACTCATTGACGGCGCGCTTGTAGTTGAAGCGTTCGGCATGGTAGATTTTAGGCATAGCTGCCGAGGTCATGGACAGTACGAACAGCACGCATATACAAACCAAAGCGTGAATGTTTACCATTTGCACGGTCGAGCTGGAAACGAACTGCCGCGAAATGCCGTAAATAACGACTACGCTGAACGAGCACGACAGAATTATACTGAAAAGTATGATCGACACAAAATTATTTTGCAAGCGGTTTTTGAGCCTTAGCCAAGTACAGACGCCGATTATCAATGCGGGAATAACCCACATAATTATCAGCAAAAGATTATTGAACTTACTGCTGAGCTCGGGCAACGGGCCGTCCTCTACGGGATACTGGAAAATAGCTACCATGTTCGGGAGCATTGGGAGCGTGAGCGCAGTCGCAAAGATTACGATCGCGGCTATCCACATCGCCATTGTGACGAATATTTTATCGGAATGATTGAGTCCGCTTTTCTTATGCAGCATATATCTTTTCTCCTTTTAGGGTATGCCTTAAACCGAAGCTATTTTCAAATAGCTGACAGCGTTGAGATCGAGCGCCGCCGGCGCAAGTCCTTCTTTTATCATGTCGCGCGCGCGCACCGCGACCATAGCCGCGTTGTCCGTGCATAACGACATGGGCGGAAAATGCACCGCGCAACCGAGCTTTTCTCCTTCCGCTTTGAGCTTCTCACGAAGGTACGAGTTAGCCGACACGCCGCCCGCCGCGACCACTGTACCGAGCCCCGATTTTTTTACTACCGACATCGCGGTATCTACGAGCATATCGACCGCCGTACACTGAAAGGACGCGCACACATCGGGGATATTGGGCTGTTCGCCGCGCTGTTCGAGGTTGTGCAGGTAATTGACGACCGCAGTTTTCAGTCCCGAATAGCTCAAATCCTTTTGCTTGTGCTTGCGCTCGATAAACGTAATATTGTTATTGCCGGTCTTGGCAAGCTTGTCTATTTCGGGTCCGCCGGGGTACGGCAAGCCCACCGCGCGCGCGACCTTATCGAACGCTTCGCCTATCGCGTCGTCGGTTGTGGATGCGACCATTGTAAAGCTGTTAAGCCCGTCCACCTTACAAACGCCTGTATGTCCGCCGCTCGCCACCACCGCAAGAAACGGGGGTTTTAGTGTGGGGCACGATATATAGTTTGCAGCAATGTGCGCTTCGATATGATTGACCGCGTACAGCGGTATGCCGAGCGAGTACGCGAGCGCTTTCGCCGCCGACACGCCCACAAGTAGCGCGCCTACAAGCCCCGCGCCGTAGGTGACGGCTATCGCGTCGAGCTCGGTCAGTTTAACGCCCGCTTTTTCAAGCGCTTCGTCGATAACGGGCAGTATTGCGGTCAAGTGGTTGCGCGACGCTATCTCGGGCACTACCCCGCCAAACCGCCGGTGAATTTCTATCTGCGACGATATAACGTTGGATAACAGCGTATCGCCTTTAAGCACCGCCGCCGAAGTCTCGTCGCACGACGTTTCTATTCCTAAGATTATTTTATCGCTCATTGTAGTAGTTCGCCTTAAATGTGCTAAACGGATTTTTTTAGATAGTCTATAATAAATTCGCCTATATCCCCGTCCATTACCGACTGAATGTCGCTGTCCTCGTAGTTAGTACGGTGGTCCTTGACGAGCGTGTACGGCTGGAACACGTACGAGCGGATCTGACTGCCCCATTCGATCTTTTTGAGATCGCCCTTTATGCTCGCCGCTTTCTCGGCGGCTTCGCGCTCTTTGAGCTCGACGAGCTTGGATTTGAGCATGGTCATTGCCATTTCGCGGTTTTGCGTTTGCGACCGCTCGTTCTGGCAGGTCACGACTATACCCGTCGGGAAATGCGTAATGCGTATAGCCGAGTCGGTCTTGTTTATGTGCTGACCACCAGCGCCGCTGCTGCGGTAAGTATCGACGCGTATCTCGTCGGGATTGATAGTGATTGTAATATCGTCCTTGATCTCGGGCATGACTTCGAGACTCGCGAACGAGGTGTGCCGACGCGCGTTGGCGTCGAACGGCGAAATGCGCACCAAGCGGTGCACGCCCTTTTCGGCTTTAAGATAGCCGTACGCGTTTATGCCGCGCGCAATGAACGTTATAGACTTGATCCCCGCCTCGTCGCCATCCAAGCGATCGACGACCTCGACAGAGTACCCCGACTTTTCGCAATACATTTTATACATACGGAAAAGCATCTGCACCCAGTCCTGAGCTTCCGTACCGCCCGCGCCCGCATGGAGCGAGAGTATGGCGTCCGCCTTGTCGTACTCACCGCGGAGAAGCGCCGAGATCTGCACCGCTTCCGCATCCTTATAGAGCGCGACGGACGCCGACGAAAGCTCCTCGGCGAGCTCGCCGTCGGGCTCGACTTCGAGTAGCTCCGCCATGTCGTTAAGATCGTCTACCGTGCGGAACAGCTTTTTGTAGCGTGCGAGCGTATCGTCGATATACTTAGCCTCGCTGTTGACCGCCTGCGCTGCTTTGGGATCGGCATAGAGATTGGGATCGTTTTGTTTTTCCACAAGCTCTTTGAGCCGACTTTCGAGCTTACTCGCGTCGACTGCGGCGTACGCGTCCGAAATCATGTTCTTGGCGTCTTTTATTCGATTTTTGATTTCTTCTATATCCATAGCTATACATTTTATATTATATAAGAGTCGTGTATTTAAGTCAAGTGTTTTTGAAAAAACGTAATTCTAATGGTATTGACAATCAAATATTTATATGATAGAATAATACACACCGTATTATACGAGCAAATGACGCGTTAATATTACGTAGGCGATTTGAGTGATAAGCAGGACGTGTGCCGCGTTCGTAGCGGCGCTACGTGCGCGGTGCGCGGACGAACTTAGCGCGCAAATCGACAGTAAGATTAGCGCACGAATTTGCTTGGATAATACATATACGGGAGCGTAGCTCAGTCGGTAGAGCAACGAAAAAACGAGGTTAGAAATAATCTCGTACAGCAAATTTTTTGTAGCTAAGAAGCCGTGTGTCGGTGGTTCGAGTCCATCCGCTCCCACAACTAAATCTCAAAGGAGGGTACAGTCGAAATCGGTATGAGCAATTTCATGGACATGATAAAAAACGTGCTGGATAACGAGCGTAACGTTTCGGTCACCGAAAACGGTGCGCTTGGGTTTAGCACATCAGGAAAAGAATTGCTCGACATCAATTTCGCGGTATCGTCCTTGCGCAGCTGTCCGGAGATAGAAGTCGTTAAGCGATTTGCGCGCGTGTTCCATGAGGACAAAACGCTCGCCGTTAAATGGCTGTTCTTTGCCGGCGACGTGCGCGGCGGCATGGGCGAACGCAGGCTGTTCCGTCTCGGCATGGCATATCTCGCGTACTCCGAGCCCGAGCTTGCAAAAAAGCTTATCCCGCTCATCCCCGAATACACGCGCTGGGATAACGTAGTTACCCTGCTCAGCACGCCCGTCGAAAAAGACGCGATTTCTCTTATTCGCGAGCAGCTTAACGCCGACCTTAAAGCAATGCGCGCGAACAAGCCCGTATCGCTCCTGGCTAAGTGGTTGCCCTCGCTCAACGCGACGAGTAAGGAAACGGTCGAGTATGCAAAGTATCTTTGCCGCGCGCTCGGCATGACGAACAAGCAATACCGCACCGCGTTATCCTCGCTCCGCAAATACTTGAAGGTAGTGGAAGTGCAGATGAGCGCCGACGAGTGGAGCGAGATAAACTATTCGGCAGTCCCCTCGCGCGCCAACCTTATATACGGCAAGGCGTTTTTTAAGCACGACGAGGACCGCCGCATCGCCTATCTCGAATCGGTCAGCCGCGGCGAGCAAAAGATAAACTCAGGCGTGCTGTTCCCGCACGATATAGTTCATTCGTATTCGTACGGAGATTATTCGCTTACCGTCAAGGAGCTCGACCAAACGCTCGAAGAACTTTGGCGCGCCCTACCCGACTACGTGGACGGCGACGACTCGACCATGTGCGTTGTGGACGGTTCGAGCAGTATGACCGTCCGTGTGGGCAACACCCGAGTAAAGGCGATGGAGGTCGCGTTCGCACTCGGCATATACTTCGCCGAGCGTTGCAATGATCGGTATAAAGACAAGTTCATTACGTTCAGCGAACGGCCCCGTTATATCGACCTATCCAAACAAAAAACGCTGCACGACAAACTCGCCAAGGCGTTTGCGTACAGCGAGGTCGCAAACACCAATATAGAAGCTGTATTTGATTTAATACTGAATACTGCGGTCAAAAACAAGCTTAACCAAGCCGACCTGCCCCGTAACGTCTTAATCCTTTCGGATATGGAATTCGATAATTGCGCCGTCGTCGGCAAAACGAAAGGTAAAGTATATTTAACCGCGAACAACGCGGACGGCGTGAGATTGTTCGAGGAGCTCGGGGCGCGCTACGAGGAAAAAGGCTATAAGCTACCGCGGCTCGTGTTCTGGAATATAAACAGCCGAACGCTCACAGTTCCCGTCCGCGAGAACGAATTGGGCGTAGCGCTCGTCAGCGGGTTCAGCCCGACGATAGCGAGCATGGTATTAAGCGGCGACCTCGATCCGTACAAGTGCTTACTTGCACAATTGTCCACCCCGCGCTACGACAAGGTCGAAATAGCAATCAAATAATAAAAATCAAAAAGAGTGGTTACAAAAAACAAACCACTCTTTTAATTTTTAATTATTAATTTTTAATTGTTAGTTGCTCTCGTCTTTGCCGCAGCAGTTCTTGTACTTCTTGCCGCTGCCGCACGGACAGGGATCGTTACGCCCTACCTGCTTGGACTTGGGCGTTACGTCGGGTTCTTGGACCTGTCGCTCGCCGTCGCCGTGGTTCTCTATAAGCACGGTCTCCTGCTTGGGCGGTTCGGGCGGATACTCGACGTTGGCGCGCATGAGCATCGTTACAACGTCCTCGTGAATGTTCGAGATCATTTCGTCGAACATATCGAAGCCCTCGCGCTGGTACGCGATAACGGGGTCCTGCTGACCGTACGCCTTTAAGCCGATACCGCTGCGAAGCGCGTCCATGTTGTCGATATGGTCCATCCATTTCTGGTCAACGACGCGAAGCATGACGTACCGCTCGATGTCCTCGAAGTTGACGTTGTGCGCGGTAGCTTCGTCGATCTTTTCCTGATACGTTTTCTCGACCGCTTGATACAGCATATCTTTGAGCTCGTCGAGCGCATAGTTTTTGAGCTTGTCCTCGTCGAAGAACTCCACGACGCCCGGCAGAAGCTTGCGCTCCACTTCTTTGTTGAGCTCCTCCGCGTCCCACTCGTCGTAGTCGACCTTGGGATCGGTGTAAGCGTCGACGACCGTATCGCAACGGTCGCGCATGATTTTGAGTATCTCCTCGTGCATGGGCATACCTTTAAGGACTTTGCCGCGCTCCGCGTAGATAATCTCGCGCTGTTTGTTCATTACGTTATCGTATTCGAGAACGGACTTACGCACCGAGAAGTTGCGCCCCTCTATATTGCGCTGTGCGTTCTCTATCTGCTTGGACAAGATCTTGGCGGCGAGCGGAGTGTCCTCGTCCACCTTGAACATACCCATGACTTTTTTGAGCCTGTCGCCCCACAACCGCAGAACGTCGTCCTCGGCGGACAGATAGAATATGGACGAACCCATATCGCCCTGACGACCGGCACGACCGCGGAGCTGGTTATCGATACGCCGAGACTCGTGGCGCTCCGTGCCGATTATGCGCAGACCGCCGAACGCGATTACCTTTTCTTTCTCAGCGGCGACTTCCGCCTTGAACTCGTCCATGTACTTATTGTACAGCTCGCGCGCCTGCTTGACTTCCTCGGTCTCCGCGGGGAACACCGACGCCGCAAGGTCGATAGTCGGCTCGTCGAAGCCGTCCTTGGCAAGCTTTTCTTTCGCCATGAATTCGGCGTTGCCGCCGAGCATAATATCGGTACCACGACCCGCCATGTTGGTCGCGATCGTGACCTGATGCAACTTGCCTGCCTGTGCTACGATAGACGCTTCCTTGGCATGGTTCTTCGCGTTGAGAACGTTGTGCGGGATCTTTTCGTGCCGAAGGATCTTGCTGAGCGCTTCGCTCTTTTCTACGTTGGTCGTACCTACAAGAACGGGCTGACCGCGGTCGTAGCATTCTTTAATGTCGGCGACGATAGCGCGCATCTTGCCGTTGTTGTTAATAAACAAAAGGTCGTTCTCGTCAACGCGCTGAATAGGCAGGTTGGTGGGGATCGTTACGACGTCGAGCTTGTAAATCGAGCGGAACTCGTTCTCCTCGGTCTTGGCGGTACCCGTCATGCCCGAAAGCTTGTCATACAGTCTGAAATAGTTTTGGAACGTGATCGTCGCGAGCGTTTTGTTCTCAGACTGGATACGCACGTTCTCTTTGGCTTCGATGGCTTGATGCAAGCCGTCGTTGTACCGCCGACCTATCATAAGACGACCGGTGAACTCGTCGACTATGACGACCTCGCCGTCGCTGACGATATAGTCCTGATCGCGGTGCATTATGAAGTTCGCTTTGAGCGCGTTGTTGATATAATGATAAAGTTCGGTATTCTCGATATCAGCGAGGTTCTCTACCTCGAAGTACGTTTCGGCGCGCTCGATACCCTGTTCGGTAAGGTTGATGGCGCGCTTCTTCTCGTCTATCTCGTAATCTTCTTCGTTGACGAGCCGACGCGCAAAGCGGTTGGCGCGGCTATACATTTCGCTGCTCTTCCCGCCCTTGCCAGAAATGATGAGCGGGGTACGCGCTTCGTCGATAAGTATGGAGTCTACCTCGTCGATTATGGCGAACGCGAGATCGCGCTGGACCATGTCCTCGCGGCGCACTACCATGTTGTCGCGCAGGTAGTCGAAACCGAGCTCGTTATTGGTGGCGTAGGTAATGTCGCAGTTGTACGCCTTGCGCTTAGCGTCGGGCCTCATGCCGGAAACTGCAACGCCGACGGTAAGTCCCAAGAACCTATGAATCTTACCCATCCATTCCGCATCTCGGCGCGCGAGGTAGTCGTTGACCGTGACTACGTGAACGCCCTTGCCCGTAAGCGCGTTAAGGTACGCGGGCAGAGTCGATACAAGCGTTTTACCTTCACCCGTACGCATCTCGGCGATTCGGCCTTGGTGCAATGCGATACCGCCCATGATCTGCACTTTGAAGTGCTTCATATTGAGTACGCGCTTGCCCGCTTCGCGAACGACGGCAAACGCCTCGGGCAAAAGATCGTCGAGGCTTTCGAAATTCTCTTTATATCGCTTTTTGAAAATCTCGGTCATGCCGCGAAGCTCGTCGTCGGACATTGCCGCGAACTTGTCTTCGAGCGCGAGGACTTGCTCGGCTTTTGCCGAGAGCCTGCGCACGTTGCGCCTGTTGTCACTGCCTGTTATAAACGAAATAAGTCCCATTGTTACCTCTCGCGCATATACTATGCAACATTTATCATTTTATCATATCTAAAAGATAATTGCAAGAGATTTTCTTCCTTCTTTTGAATAAAAGAAGGAAGCGAAGAAAAGTTACGCTGAAATATTTGTTTTTTTGACATACAAAAACCGCCGCTTTATAAGCGACGGTTGATTGTTTTTAATTGCTCTTATTTCGTGCCGAAAAGTCTGTCGCCCGCGTCGCCGAGACCGGGAAGGATATAGCCGTTCTCGTTAAGGCATCTGTCGAGCACCGCCACGTAAATCTTTACGTCGGGATGCGCGGTGGCGAGCTTTTCAACGCCCTCGGGCGCGGCGATGATCGACATTTGCCGAATATCCTTGCAGCCCTTCTTTTTAAGAAGCTTGATAGCCGCGTCGGCGCTGCCGCCCGTTGCGAGCATGGGATCGAGCACGATAGCGCGCTTCTTCTCGATACCCTCGGGGAGCTTGCAGTAGTATTCCTGCGGTTCGAGCGTTTCCTCGTCGCGGTACATACCGATATGCCCGACCTTTGCCGTGGGGAACAGAACGTGCACGCCGCTCACCATGCCGAGCCCCGCGCGGAGCACGGGAACGATCGCTATCGAGTTTTCCTGAACCATTTTCTGCTTGCACTTTTCGAGCGGGGTTTGGACCTCTACGACCTGCGTCGGCGCGTCCTTGAACGCCTCGTACGTAAGGAGCACGGTTATTTCCTCGATAAGCTCGCGGAAGTCTTTGGTGTGCGTATCGACCGAGCGCAGTATAGCTATCTTGTGGCTGATAAGCGGATGGTCGAGTATAGTAACGTTATCGAAATGTTTCATGCTTTCACCTATCCTATTCCTTTTCGGGAGCTCGCTCGTCGGAGGTTGCAGCCGCTTCCGTTTGAGCTTCGCTTTCGGTCGATTCGGCCGTCGGTTGCTCGACGGCTTCGGGTTCTGCGGAAGCGTTTACCGTTTCGCCGTTTTCGGTTTCGGCGCCTTTCTTTTTCTTGATATTGACTATGAGGTTGACTATGATACCGAGGATAAGCGCGCACGCGACTTCGGTAATGGTGACCTGACCGATTTTGAGCGCCATGCCGCCCACACCGGCGATAAGGATAACGCAAACGGTGAACAGGTTGCGGTGGTCGTCGAGGTCTTCCTTCTGGATCATTTTAAGACCGCTTACGGCGATAAAGCCGTAGAGCGCGATACACACGCCGCCCATTACACAGCTGGGAATGCTGGCGAGGAAGAGCGTAAACGGCGCAAGGAACGCCGCAATAATCGCCATGCACGCAGTCACGAATATAGTAGCGACCGAAGCGTTGCGCGATATAGCCACGCAGCCGACCGATTCGCCGTAGGTGGTGTTGGGGCAGCCGCCGAAGAACGCACCCGCGATCGAGCCTACGCCGTCGCCGAGAAGCGTGCGGTGAAGTCCGGGGTCTTTAAGTAGATCGGTTTCGATAATGGACGAAATGTTCTTGTGGTCGGCGATGTGCTCTGCGAACACGACGAACGCGACGGGTATGTACGCAACGGCGATCGTGCCGATATATCCACCTATCGTGCCACCCTCGGGTGCAACGTAGTTACCGGAGAAAGCGGTTATGAACGAGAAGTCGGGATACCATGCCGAGGCTTGTCCGAGCGTGCTGAACGTATCGAAGTTGATAACGCGAAGGCATTCGGCACCCTCTATATAGCTGAATCCGGTAAATATAGCGGCAAGCGCGTAGCCCGAAAGGATACCGATAACGAAGGGTATCATTTTGACCATTTTCTTGCCGTATACCGAACACACGATCGTGACGATAAGCGTTACAAGTCCGCAAAGCAATGCGATAAACGTATTGGCGTATGTGAAAGTCGTGGTTATCTCCTCGGTAACTACAACGCCGTTCTCAATCACGGGCATACCGTCAACTATCTTTGCTACGATCGAAGTTACGTCGTAAGTCGCACTGCCCTTCATGAGATCGCCTATCGCGTTGCCTGCAAGCGACAACCCGATGATAGCGACCGTAGGTCCGATAACGACCGCAGGCATGATTTTGTCTATCCACTTAACGCCCGCAAACTTGACTATGACCGCGATTATCACGTACACAAGTCCCGCGAACACCGCACCGATAATAAGTCCGAGATAGCCGAGCGACATGGACACGCCGCCTGCAAACGCCGCAGCCATAGAGCCGAGGAACGCGAACGAGCTGCCGAGGAACACGGGGCTTTTGAACTTGGTAAAGAGCAGGTAAACGAACGTGCCGATACCCGCGCCGAACAGCGCCGCCGCAGGCGACATCCCGTTCTTTACGATCATCGGGACGGCAATCGTAGCCGCGAGTATCGCCAGCAGTTGTTGCAGCGAAAAGAGTAAAAGCCGACCGAATTTCGGCCTGTCTTTTACGCCGTAGATCATTTCCATAGTTTTTCCTTCCTTTTGTTTGATTAATACTGCGCGATAAAAAACGCGTAATACCGAAAACCAAAGGCATACGCGCGCCGAAAAAATAGTTCTTCCCCGAAAAAAAGCAAAATTTTTTTAGGCGCGAAGCCTATCGTTGTTAAGTATAACAAATGCCCACGCCTTTGTCAACACAAAAGAAGAAATTTGTCGAAAAAGTTACTTCTTTTGGCAAAGAAGTCACCAAGAAACTTTTAGGTTTGTATACTCGGGGATAAACAATATATTTAATTCCCGATTAACAAAAATTTACAACACAAAACCCTGCCGAAACCGAGCTTGGCTTCGGCGGGTTCGCGTAACGATATTTACAATGGAACCAATTATCAATCTTGTGGAGCAGAGTTAGCGTGTTCGAGTTCTTCTTTGTACTTACCGATCACGAGTTGTGCTATGTAATCGCGCGTTTCGTTATTGATGGGATGCGCGATATCACGGAACTCGCCTGTGCCCAATCGCTTGTTAGGCATGGCGACGAAAAGACCACCCTCCGTTTCAACCACACGCAAATCGTGGACGACGAAGCAACCGTCGATAGTGATAGATGCCGCCGCTTTGAGTTTGCCGGGTTCCTTGACAAGGCGAAGCCTTACCTCGGTGATTTCCACAATTTTCCTCCGAAATTGGATTGCGACCATGTTTAGTGTAACATACTTTGCAAGTAAAATCAATAGGTTTGTAAAAATTTTTTGTTTATAGCCGTTTGTTTTTAACCGTGCCGTACAAGCACCCGAGCCCCGTCCGCGGCATATCTAATTATATGAAAATTCATTTCGTAGGAATATCGGGCGTTTCTATGCGCGCGCTCTCTGACGCTGCGGCAAGCCGCGGGCATATTGTAACGGGCTCGGACAATACGCTCGGCGGGCACGACCCCAAAAACGTAGAAGGCGCCGACCTTGTCGTATACACCAACGCCGTGCCGCAGGACAACTGCGAGCTCGTCCGAGCCCGCGAGCTTAATATCCCGATAATCGAACGCGCCGAATATCTCGGCGAGCTTGCGCGCGTGTATAAAACGGTCATAGCGGTTGCGGGCTGTCACGGCAAAAGCACGACGACCGCCATGCTCGGCGCGGCGCTTAAAAACCGCCGCCCTACCGTGCACGTGGGCGTTAAGGACGCGTCGCACGCGGGCGGCGACAAGTTTTTCGTGACCGAGGCGTGCGAGTATCGCGCCAGCTTTACCCACCTGCATCCCGACGTAGGCGTTATACTCAACGTACAGTATGACCACCCCGACTACTATAAAACGCTCGATTCGCTTATATGCGCATACGTGCAGTTTTCGAAAAACTGCAAAAAGCTTATCGTGAACGGCGACGACGAGCTGTGCGTTAAGCTTTTCCCCACCGCCGTCACTTTCGGCACGCGCGAGGGCTGCGACTACCGCGCCGTGAATATCGCAAGCAAGAACGGGCTGCGCACCTTCACTCTTGTCGGCAAAAAGCACGCCGACGTCAAGCTGCGCGTGGCTGGCGTACATAACGTATACAACGCGCTCGCCACCATTGCGGCGGCAACAGAGTGCGGCGTGCCGCTCACCGAAATACTGCCCATGCTATACGAGTTCAACGGCGTGGGACGGCGGTTCGAGCGCAAGGGGCTTGCGTTCGGCAAAACGATACTGACAGACTACGCCCACCACCCAACCGAAATACAAGCGACCATATCCGCCGCGCGCGAGATCTTTCCGTCGGTCGCGGTCGTGTTCCAGCCGCATACGTACTCGCGCACGCAAGCGTTATTAGACGATTTTTCAAGCGCGCTCGGCAAAGCAGACACGGTCGTTCTCGCGCCCATATTTGCCGCGCGCGAAAAACCGATAGAGGGCGTCAGCTCGCACGCGCTCTGCCGCAAGATCGTAGAAAACAAAGAGAACGCGTACTGCTTCGACACGTTCACCGAGATACTCGAATTCTGTAAAGGACTAAAAGAAAAAGCGCTCATTTTCATGGGCGCAGGCGATATTGATATTTGTGCAGATAGGTTTATTCAATTAGGAATGATTTAGTTGATCACTCCGCCGCCCAAGCATCTGTCGCCGAGGTATATCACGGCATACTGACTGGGCGTGACGGCGCGCTGCGGCTCGTCGAAATCGAGCGTAAAGCTTCCGTCGGGCTTATAGTAAAGCGTAGCGCCGAAGTCGGGCTGACGGTAGCGCGTTTTGGCGGTGCAGCGCAATTCGCTCGGCATATCGAACTCGCCTATTATATTGAACTCGCTGCCCGTGAGCGACGAAGTAAAGAGCTCGCTCTCGTCGCCGCACGACACGATAAGCCGATTATTCTTAACGTCCTTACGTAGCACGAACCACCTGCCCGCTTCGCCTTTCACGCCGCCTATACCTAAGCCGCGCCGTTGACCGAGCGTGTAGTACATAAGCCCGTCGTGCCTGCCAACTACCTTGCCCGAAGTATCGACGATCTCGCCGCTCTGCGCGGGCAGATATTCGGACAGGAACTTTTTGAACTTGCGCTCGCCGATAAAGCAAATGCCCGTGCTGTCCTTCTTTTTGGCGACGGACAAGCCGAGCTCGTCCGCGAGCTTTCTCACATCCGGCTTTACCATGCCGCCGATGGGGAACAGAACGCCACCGAGCTGTTCGGTTTTTACCTGATTGAGAAAGTACGTTTGATCCTTGTTATTGTCCACCGCGCGCATGAGCCTATCGCCCGAGATATTGCAGTAATGCCCTGTTGCGATATAGTCCGCGCCGAGCGTCATGCAGTAGTCGCGGAACGCGCCGAACTTGACCACGCGGTTACAAAGCACGTCGGGATTGGGCGTGCGGTAGGCGCGGTACTCCTTTAAGAAATATTCGAACACGCCGTCCATGTACTCTTTGGCGAAGTTGACCGAGTAGCACTCTATGCCGAGCTTGTCGCTGACCGCGCGTACGTCCTGCCAATCGGTTGCGGCGGGACACTCGCCTTCTTCCTCCCAATTGTGCATGAAAAGACCCGTAACGTCGTAGCCGTCATGTTTGAGTACGTACGCGGCGACCGCCGAATCGACGCCGCCGCTCATTCCTATAATGACCTTCTTACCCAACGAACACCTCAAATGTAATCTACGTTTACGACCACGGCAAACGGCGTTACCGCGCGCACTTCCGCTTCCGCCATGGCAACGACGGCTTTCTCGTGCACGCTCCCGTCCGCGAGCCGAATATCAAGCGTGACAGTGCCCGCTTCGTCGTCGATAGTTATATCGTGCGCCGAAGCGCCGCAGTTAGCGAGCGCGGCGTCCACGCGGCGCTTGATCTCGGTCACGCGCGCGTCGCCGTCGAGCGGGTCGGCGTGCACGCACAGCTTGACGCCCGTTGCCGCTAGCACTCTGCGCTCGATGCCGTCGCACACGGCGTGGACCTTAACGAACGGCATATCCGCGGGCAGTACCGCGTCCACCTCGGCGATCTTGGTCGCCGCGCCGTAGTCGTTTATGATAAGGTCGTGCGCCGAGACGACCTCGGGCGTGTTCTCGACGATCGCAAGGACCTCGGCATACAGCGCGGAGTTGGGACGCTCGCCCACCAATACGCTGACGGTGCTTATAAGTATGCGTATCGCCATGACGACGATAACGACGGATACCGCCATGGAAGCATAGCCGTCTATGTACGCGCCCGTGAATTTTTCGATAAGCATACACGCGAGAACGACTGTCGTTACCGCAACGTCGGACACAGCGTCGACAGCCGCCGCCTTGATAGTGTCGGATTTCGTGCGTTTGCCGCTTATGCCATAGAACAGCGCCATGAACGCCTTTACCGCAATGGATATGCCGAGCGCAAGCCATACGGCGAGCCCCGCGTCGACCGCGACGGGCGTTATCGCGCGTTCGAGCCCGTTCGTGAAAACCTCTATACCCACGGCGAGTATGACCGCGCCGAGGACGAAGGTTGCGATATACTCGTACCGACCGTGCCCGAACGGGTGTTTGTGGTCTGCGCCGCGCGCGGCGAGAAAAGTCGCAATGAGAGTAACGACGGACACCGCCGCGTCCGTCACGTTGTTTATCGCGTCGCTCGTTACCGACGTCGATCCCGCAGTTATGCCTACGACAAGCTTGGTAACGCCGAGCGCTATGTTGAGCGCGAGCCCCACACCGAGTGTGACCGCCGCGCGTACAGTGCGACCGTTCATAGTCAATTAAAAATTAATAATTATAGATAAAACAAAACCCTTGAAACGCCGAGGGAAAGTTTATTCGTTATCCTGCGCGTTATCCTCTTTGGCGGGCGGTTGTTCGTCTGCCGCCTTCGATTGTTCATCTCCTTCGGGCTGTTCGAGCTTATCGGTCGCGCGCTTCAATCTTTTTTCGGGGTGCTTGGCGCAATATATAAGGAACGATATGCCGCCAATAAAGAACACGATAAGTATGAGCAAGTTCCACAGTATATACTGATACCGCTCCAAATCGAAGTACGCAAGCTTCATCAAGCAGAACAGCGCGAACGCGTACTGCAAAACGACAACGCCGATTATTATCCCGACTATATAGGTTTGCAAACTCAAAAACATGGTTTAATTATACAGTGTACGGGCTTAAAAGTCAAGCGTTATATTTTACTTGCGGTCGAGCACGCGCAATATTCTTTTGGCGCGCTTTACGGGCACGGGCGCGACCTGACTGGAAACGTTGCGTTCGACCTTGATCACCGTAGCTTCCTTGCCCAGCCCCGCAACGCCGAACGGCGCGAGAACGCGGTCGCCCTCATCCACTTCCAGTTCGGTTATATACCAGTACGGCGCTTGCTCGCCGTCGAATTGAAGCTTAACGAACGTTAAGCTGTCGTACTCGCTGAGCACGCCGCCGCTCATAGAATGTATCATAAGAACCTCTTTTTCAATTAACTATATACAGTTCGCCGAGCGCGCGAGTATACGCCACGTACTTCTCGGTGTCCGTCATACTGCCGCAAGCGTAAACGCGTTCGTATTCCATACCCTTGCTCTGCGCAACCGTATACAGCAGTTTTTCGGGCACGACGCCTTTAAGCCGCTTGTAAGTATCTTTATCGTTCGCCGAATAAATGACCGCGATACGGTCGTCGCCCGCACGGCGGAGTTCGCCGTTAAGCTCGCCGAAATCTATATTTTTGACTACGCCGCCGTCAAGCCCGAGCGAGGTAACGTTCATACCCAAAAGGTCGTTGACAAACTCGGTTATCTCGCGCGCGTTGCGGTAGTTCTCGTTCAGCGCGTAATGCTCCACGCTCCACAGTCCGTCGAGCCTTGAAAAATCGTCGATGCCGCGGCTCGCCGTGATTTGCTGATTAGTGTCGCCGTAAATATTTACCGTAGATTTCGTGCACTCGGCGATGAGCTTATACTCGTTGTAAAAATAGTCTTGTCCTTCGTCGATAAACAGCACGCCGTCGAACGCAGGCTTGCCGAGCACGTAGCAGTACGCGGTGAGAAGTAGGTACAGTTTGCATTTGGTAAGTCCGCGCGGAAGCGTAGGAATGAACGGGAACTTATCTATATCGATCGCGAGCACGGGAAGCTTAGGCTTTTTCAGTTCGGGCGATAGGTACGTGCCGCGCGTCCAGGCGAGCTCGCGCTCGTACTTATCGAGCTCCTCGCGGTATGCGGCAAGCTTTTTCTTGTAGTTCTGTTTGACAGTACCGAGCGCTGCTATAAGCTTGCGCTTGATACCGTCGCCGTAGCAGGCGGCTACCGTTTCGTTCGACAGTTGCTCATCGCCTATCGGCTCGCCCGATTGGAGCGCTTTCCTCTCGGCCGCCTTAACGCCTTTAAGCGATAAGATAAGCTCGCGGTAAAACTCTGGCATTGTTATGCGCCGCGCGGCGTTTATCATAAGATCGTCGACAACGGGCTGGATATGCTCGATATACCTTTCGCTCGGCGAGATGACCACAGCGCGCTCGAGGTCGAGCTTTTTGTTAAAGCCGAGGTATTCCAGCCGTTGCAGCAGAAGCATGGTCTTGCCGCAGCCCGCGCAGCCCGATACTATGCAGTTCTCGTCGGCGGGACGGATGATGACGGCGTTTTGGTTGGCTTGGATCGTCGGGATTATATCGGTCAAGCGCTTATCGCCGCGCTTTATTTCGAGCATATGCGCGAGGAATTTATCGTAGACTACCCCGCCCGCTTCGCTCGAATAGTCTTGAAACACCGCTTCCAGCTTGCCGTCACGTATATCGAACTTGCGCCGAAAAATCACCTTGTACTCGTATCCGCCGTACTCTATCGTGCCGTTCTCGAACCGTTCGTACACCTTGTTGCCGAGCGGCGAGTTGTGCGAAAAAACGATGATCTTATCCTTGTACACGATCACGTTCGCGCCCACGTACACGTCCGGGTCGTCGCCGAGAAACACTTCCTCTATATCGTTGGGACGGCGGCGCGTCATGGACGGCGTATCGTCGAACGCCGCGACCCTGCCCACCGGTTGAAGCCGCATACGCGCAAAGTACGGTGTGGACAGCGATTTTTTGAGTATGGCAATATCGCGCTTGCGCGCGTCGTGACGGAACTTGTCCGTGCGGTACTCCTCAACGTCATTCTCGTCGTAAATATCGACGGTGCGGTACTCGAACCCGTCGTTCTCCAAAAGATATATTTGCTCGCGCATCATGTCGAGGACGCGCGATAAATGCTCGGCTTCCTCGGCTATCTGCTCGGCGTTGAAATTGTCGCTTTCGAAAAAATCCATAACTTTCCTTGTGCCTAAAACTCGGGCGTGTACGCGCTGTTTGCCGAATCGAAATCTTGGATATATCCCACGTTGAAGCCGAGCTTTAACGCATGCTCGACTACGAGCTTGTACTCGATCTTTTTAAGCCTTGCGTTCGGCTCGCCTACGCCGTTTGGCGTGAATTGGCTCATGAGCGACAGAACGGTATTCGTTCCCGCTATACGCGCTATGTCGTCTATCGCTTTTATCGAGTTATCCACGCACTCGGGCAAAACCAAGTGCCGAACTATCAGCCCGCGTTTTAGCAGCTTTTCGCCGTTCTCGATCGCCCACTCGTCGGGGACTGCGTCGCGCATAACGCGTAACGCCTTTTGCGCTACTTCCACGTAATCGCCCGCCTTGGACAGCCGCGTCGCCACCGCGTTATCGCCGTACTTATAATCGGTAAGGAAAACGTCGGTGAATTTCGCCGCGCGCTTTACCGCGCCGACCGTCTCGTAGCCCGAAGTATTATATATGAACGAATGCGCATTTGCCGATATATCGATCGCACGCTCTATATTCGACAGATAGTGCGACGGTGTGACAAGATCGAGCGGGTGTTCCGCGCCGTCGAACAGCGCGGCGAGCCTACGGTCGTCGTACTCCTCGCCCGCTCCCCCGCGGCTTATTTTATAATTCTGACAGTACGAGCATTTGAGCGCACAGCCCGAAAAGAACACCGCCGTCACCGTGCCGAGACAGGGTTCCTCGTACTTAAATTCGTTTATGACCTTAGCGACCCGCGCGAGTCTTCCGCCGCCGCATAACCCTATTTCGCCGCAGTCGCGGTCGGCGCGGCAAAAGCGCGGACAGTCTACGCACTTCATTTCAATATCGCCTTCATAACGACGCGCTTGACCGTATTGTAGCTAAGATCGCCGTCCAGCCAAAACGTGACGAGCGGAAGCTTGGCGTCCTCACAGATAGCCGCAACCTTTTCGTCGCGGATACGCCTATCCTCGCGCAGGTGCGAGCGGTCGTTAAGCTCAACGAGAAGCAACGGCTCGAATGTATCGCGGTCGACAAAGCAATAATCGCATACGCGGAAAAGCTCGTTGCGGTAGGAAGTGTTCGTCTTTTTATCGATTACCGAAGTAAGCGCGACCTGCGGCACTACCTCGTACTTGCTCGGCGAGATCTCGCGAAGCGTCATTAAGAAATTGTATTCGGGACGAGTGAGCATATTCCCCTTGCGCTCGTATCTGGCGTTGAGCTTTACTTTTTCTTTGGGCTTGTGGAACAGCGCGAAAAGACAGAAGATCATGAGCGCAACACTCACGATAGTCATTATCCAAAACGTGTCCTCGTGAAAGTTCCTGAAAAAAGGCATAAGGCTGAACGCAAACAACGTCAGCCCGATAGCAAAAAATATTATATATACGCCTTTTCTGAATTTCAACGTAACCCTCTGAATAATTTTATTGTCGTCTTTGGTTAATATTATATTATCGGTAGCAATCAATAAATAATATTAATCTGAATGTTTTTGCGTAAAGATATTAGTAACGACACGAAGCTAATTGGGTGCAGCGAAGCAATACTTACTTATCTGACACGCAACAGCAAAGTTTTCTTGCTTGCCTCTTTTTCAAAAGAAGTAGGCTATTTCTTGGGCGCGATCACTATATATCTGTACGGCTCTTTACCCTCGGATGCGGTCGTGACGCGGTCGTCGCCCGTAAGCGCGTTGTGGATCGTCCTGCGGTCGACGCGTTCCATTGGTTCGAGCTTGATACGGCGGTGCTTATTAACGCACTCGTCGGCGCGGCGCTTTGCCATAGCGGTGAGCGACTGCGCGCGCCTATCGCGGTAGCCGTTGCAGTCGACGGTAACGTTTATATGGCACTTCTCGGCGCGAGCACAGGTCTCGGCAATGTACGACAACGCAGACAGCGTTTCGCCGTGCCGCCCGATAATGAGCGAGTCGTCGCCTGCGGGCGCGCTGATCGAAACAACCTCGGCTTTCTCGTCGGCGGTTATCTCCGCGCCCTCAAAGCCCATCTTGCTTATGACTTCCCTGACGAACTCTACTGCGCGCGCAAACGCCGCCTTATCTTCCTCGGTACGAGCACGCGGCTCTTTGACCTCTTTCTTTTCGCTCGATTGTTTGGGTCCTTCGCCCTGCGGCTTTTTAGGCTGCACGGGCTTGGCGGGCTTTTCAGCGGCATTGTTCGTCGGTTTTTCCTGTTTAACCGACTTTTCCGCTTTCTCGGTTTTCTCGATCTTTTCGGTCTTTTTAGGCTCGACCTTTTCTTCCGCAGCCTTTTCGGTTTTAACGGGCTTTTCGATTTTCTCGGTCTTTTCTTCCGCTTCGTCCGCGAGCGTCAAACGCACTTTGGCTTTACGGAACACACCGCCCTGTTCAAGCACTTCCACGTCGACCTTGTCGATAGTAGTACCAAGTTGAGCAAGCCCCTGATTGATGGCGTCCTCTATTTTCTTCGCCGTAACTTCGATTGTCATGGTTATCCGTTTCCTTATAGTAGTTAAAAGGTGTTTTTATCTTTTCTTAGGCGGCTTGTCCGACGTCCGCGACGTGTTTCTGCTCATGAGCTCGTTCGGGTCGGGACGGCTGCCGCGCACTACCGTTCTTGACGAGCTCTGCGCCTTTTCCGCCTTTTTTGCCTTTTTGTCGGCTTTCGTTTGTTCGGGCTGCTCTTCCTCGACGACCTTGATACCGGCATTGGGGTTGGCGCCCTTGATATAATGAATAATAGCGTCGTCGGCACCCGCCTTGACGGTGCCGCGCGTGCTGCCTACCGAGATACCGTAGTTACGGTTGTGGCGGCGCTTGTCGATGAGCCGTATTATGCCCGTAAACGTAAAGTTAAAGAACAGAGTGGTTGCGCTGTTGACTACCATGTACAGCGCGAATATCGACGCGTACTGTATAGCGAATACCGCCAACATTATAGGCATGATTACCATCATGACCTTCATGCTCGTAGCCGCGCCGCCCGTGGCGTTGACCTGACCCGCGCGCTTTTGTTGGAACATGGAGAGTATCTGCGTACCGATCGACAGCAATACTACAAGTATAGGCAGGATCAAATATCCGTTCGTGCGGCTGTGCGAGGTGTCGGAAAGTATCTTGCCCATTACCTCGTTGTACATGACCTCGTTGCACGCGTCTTGATGCACCTCGGTCGGTAGCTCGCTCTTAGATGCGTTCTGGTATTTGTTAATGCCCTTTAAAAACGTCGACCAGTCGAGAACCGCCTGACTGCCCCACGGCACGTCGGGCGCCCAGATATTCTGTATCCAAAGGAATGACGCCTGAACCTTTTTAATGCTCGTGACGTCCTCGCGCATGAGCGTGAAATCGTCGGGGAGTGTAAACCCTTCCGGCACTACTACCGTCGGCTTTTGGGCTTCCTCGCCCGCCGCGATAGCCGCTTCGTAATCAGCCGCGGCTTGAACGTCGGCGGCTTGCCAATCTTTTATCGTTTGGTTAAGAGTTTGTATATAGGCGTCGTCAATGCCTTCGTAGTACATTTGGAAGACGACTTCCTGACCGATTTTCTGTGCAATAACCTTGTTCTTAGCTTCGTCCTCGGTCACGTTTTCAGGATCGACGGGATCGTAGATCTGGCTGTACACGTACCGATATTCATCGTACATGGACGTATATTCCCTGAAAGTCATGTACTGCGCGATCGTCTGCATGGATAACCACAACGTAATGAATATGACCATGGTAAGGATCATGGGCAGGCACGACGAGAAATAACTGTAACCTTCCTTGCGGTTAAGCTCCATTTGCTTTTGCGAAAGCATCTGCTTGTCGCCCGCATACTGCTTTTGCAGTTTTTCAATGGTCGGTTTGAGCCGCTCGGTGATCTTTTGGTTCTTGTTCATTTTGTACCGCTGATAAAAGTCGAGCGGCGAAATGACAAGCTTTAACAGCACGGTAAACACAACGATACGCCAGCCGTAATCGGCGACGAACGCAAACGTTTTAAGGATCAGTAAATGCCACATACTGCCGGGCGCCGCAACGCTCGGCGTGATCGCGGCTTGAACCGCACTCATAAATGAGGTTATTAAGTTCAGAACAGCCATTTCATATCTCCATGGGGGTTGTCTGGCACGGGATCGAACCCGCCCGCCTTCCACGGCACACAGCGAAGCAAACGCTTAGTGCCGAGGAATATACCCCGAATTACGCCGAACTTGCGTATGGCTTCCACCATGTACGTGGAACAGCTCGGCGTGTATATGCACACGTCGGGCGTGAGCGGCGAAATGCACTTTTTGTAAAAGTACACAAGCCCGAGGAACAGCCATTTAAGCGTTACGATATCGCGGATAATGCGCCAAGGTTTACGCTTTTTCATTTAATAAGCCCCGCGCGCTTGAACAATCCCAAAAGCTGAGAGTCGAGCGTGGAATAGTCCTTGCCCGCCGCCGACGGGTTGGCAACAACAATCGCCTGACAGCCCAACATAGTATTCAGGTGCTCGGCGACCGACGCGCGCAAGCGGCGTTTTACCTTGTTGCGCACTACGGCCTTACCGACTTTGTTCGATACCGAAAAACCCACCCGCACCGATCGCGCGGGTGTGTAGATCAAAACGACGTCCGCTTCCGTAAGTCGCCTACCCTTGCGGTAAACGTACGAGAACGAACCGTGCTTATTGAGTCTGTTCGCTTTATTCAGCAATTAATTATTTGCCGAGCGGCTTGGGCGTAAGGTTGACTCTGCCCTTATTGCGACGGCGTTTGAGGACGCGTCTGCCGCCCTGCGTTTTCATTCTTTGACGGAAGCCGTGAACTTTGCGTTGCTGACGTTTCTTGGGTTGATAGGTTCTCTTCATATCGTTATCTCCAAAAGTCGTGGCACTGCCACAAATAATACCTAAGTATTATACAGTAATTCGCGGGTCAAGTCAAGCGATTGTTAATTAGAAATAAATAAAAGTACGGTCGTTAATAACCGTACTTTTAAGTCGCATTTTATTCGGAAGCACCCGTATCCGGCTCAGGTTCGGGTTCAGGCTCAACGTATTCTTCCCAAACGGGATAGAGTTTTTTATCCCCTTCCGTTTTGTCGATCTCGTCGGCTCTGATTTCGACTTCGCCGTCCGCTGTAGTCGACCATCCCACGCAGTCGTATTCAAGCGGTCTTACCGGCGCAGCTATGCCGTTAAGAGCGTCGAGATAAAGAATGCCGTTCTCTTTAAGCGTTACCGACAAAACCACCGTTTTATCGCTACTCAGTTCCGTGCCGAAAACAACGGGACGGTAGGACGAATTCCAATAGCCGTTCCATTCGTCGGGAACCGTTTCGCCCTCGAAGTAGACGGTCATGAACTTATTGCCGTAGAAGGCATGTCTGCCCACGTAATCGACATAACCGCCTATATTAAGGCTTTTAAGCGAACCGCATTTGCAGAACGCGTAGTTATCGATATAGGTTACGCTATCGGGTATAGCCAAGCCCATAAGCGCCGAGCACGAGGAGAACGCATACTGACCTATGTTCTCGACGCCGTCCTCTATCGTAAGCTTTTTAAGCGACGAGCAATTCTTAAATGCATACTTGCCGATATATTTAATGTTACCGGGAATAACGAGCTCGGTAAGATTTACGCAGTTACGGAAAGCGTAATCGTTTATGCTTTCGAGTCCCTTGCCGATAGTGATCTTGGTGAACCCGCAGTTGTCGAACACGTGAACGCCCAGCGCTTTAACGCTATCGGGAATGGCGATTTGCTCTACGGAAGTCGTCTTTGCGAACGCATAATTACCTATCTTTTCAACGCCTGCGCCTATGACTATTTTTTCCGTTCCGATTACGATTTCTCCCATAAATTCGAGAGTGAGGTTATAGAACGCATAGTCGTCTATCTCTTTGACGCAATCGGGAATAACGATTTCATTAAACGAGAAGCAGTTATAAAACGCCGACCGACCTATAGTTTCGAGAGTGTTTGGCCAATTTATGCCGGTGAGATTATAGCATTTATAGAATGTATATGCTTTTATCTCTTTGAGCTCGGCGGGTAAACGCACGCTGACGAGATAACTGCACTCGCGGAACGCTCCGGTGCCTATGCGCTTAACGGTGTCCGGTACGGATATGGAACCCAATGCCGCACTCTGGTAAAACGCGTAATCGGAAATACCCAGCGTATTTGCTTTGAGCGAAACGAATGCCTTGCCGGCATCGGTAGATCCGTCCTTAAAGCCAACAACCCAATTACTGCAATACACGACGTCTGTCGCATCATTCCAAAATTTGGTTTCGTAGAAAGCGTAAGAGCCTATGCTCTCGAAGTTTTCCGAAAACGCAGTAGTGGGATTATTCAAATATTTGCAGTAAGCGAACGCATAGCTACCTATCGATCTAAGACTTTCGCGGAAGCTGAAACTGCCCAAATTAGCGCAGTTGTAGAACGCACTGTCGCCGACACGCTCAACGTTTTTAAGCGCAATACCGGCTATACCCGCACAGCCCGCAAACGCGTAATCGCCTATATATTTAAGGCTGTCGGGCAGCGATACGGTAATGCCCGGATCGGTCATCGCCGAGAGTGCGTACGCGCCGATACCGATGGTATCGGCGGCAATAGCTATCGACTTACGCGAAGTATCCTTATTGCCGACAAGCCATTTATCTGCGTATACCAAACCGTACGAAGCGTCTGAGGAGGATGACGGGGTATATGAAACGTCGTTCCACAGCTTAGTCGCTCTGAACGCGCTCATGCCTATGCTAGTAACGCCCTTGCCTATCTCGATCGTATCGAGCGCGTCGCAGTTGTAGAACGCGTATTCTTTGATAGTCTCAACGTTATCGGGAATTACAACGTTATTAAGCGCGTCGCAGTCGGAAAACGCATACATGCCTATCGTTTTGAGCGAAGAACCGATATTGACGGTAGTCAGCGCGCTGCAACGATTAAACGCGTACCCGCCGAGCTCGGTTGCGCCGCTTATGGTAACGCTTTTAATTCCACCGGTCACGTTTCCGTCTTCGTCCTTTTCTACGCAGTCGGAGAACGCGTACTCGTCAATAAATTTAATCGTGTCCGGTATAACGAGGTTTTCGAGCTTAACACAGCTCGTAAACGCATACTTACCTATCTCGGTCACACCGTCGCCGAAATCTATTTCATCAAGCGCGCGGCAGATTGAAAAGGCATAATCGTTAATCTTGGTAACGCTATTGGGAATTTTGACCGAAGTAAGCGCGCGGCAGTTCTGGAACGCGTACTCTCCGATTTCGGTAACACCCTCGGGAATAATTACCTGTTGAAGATACGAGCAGTTATAGAACGCGCGAACGCCTATGCTCGTAACGTTTTCGCCGATTGTTATCGAGGTGAGCTTGCCGCTGTTATAGAACGCCGAATCGCCTATACGAGTAACGGGCTTTCCGCGGTAAACGCTGTCGACGACTACTTCGCCGCTTGCCGTACCCATACCAGAAACCTCATACTCGGTGTTACTGTTTATAAGTCGATAGCTGAGCCCGCTCTCGACGGGTCGCACGAACATGATTTCGGACGACCACGCAGAGTTGCCTGTTTTATCGCCGTCGCCGACCGCTCTTACCTTAACTCCGTAGGTGCCTGAGGCAAGATTGGACAGCGAATATGTGTTTCGGCGAGTTGTGCGTTCCTCGCCACCGAAAGACACAATATAGCTCTTTGCGCCCTCGACCTCGTCCCACGAGAGTTGAAGCGTTTGCTCGTTGACTGTTACGTTTTGAGGTGACGGAAGCGGCGGAGCGCCGCACGCGGCGAGCAATACGGCAAGCGTCGCAATTACGCCTACGATAAATATAATTCGCAGTTTTTTCATTACGCCCTCCTACCTTTTATCCGCCGACGATTTTTCTTTTTTTTCTTTATACTCGCGAATTAGCTCGTGCGGCCATTTAAACTTGAACTTGCGCACGGCAATATCGAGCAAGAACAAAATTATAGCGATGATTATAAGCGGGATACGCGGATCATAGGTCTTATGCGTCGTTTTTTCAATACCCTCGAATACTGACACTGCTTCGTCCACAACCGCGCCCCTGCCGCTCTGCGCAAGGCGGGCCATAAGGTCCTCGCCGTCCGCCGCGTCCACAAATTCGTCATACTCTGCGGAATAAGAGAATGCCCTGTAAGTCGAATATTCTCCAAGTATATTACCGTCGGCGTCCCTTTTGATTATAGTAAGTTTATGAAGTCCGGAACGCTCGTTGGTAAACGTTATACGGCTGTAATTATCCACCGCCGTTAAGTGCATTTTCTTGACGGGTGCGCTTTCCTCGTCGTCAGCTATAGGCGCTGTTATCTCCACATCGAGAGTTTGACCGTTGTCGAGATTAGTATAAATATTGACCTGAGTTGAATAGTTAAGCTCGTTAAGCGTAACGTCGATATCGTTCGGACGAATATCGTCGGTGGGGAACAATGCGTTGATTGCACCGAATATGAACTCCTGCCCAACATTACTGTTCATAAACTCGTCCGACCATACGCCGCTTAAATCGCACATAAAGCTGCCGACCATGCCCGCGCCGTATTTCCACTGCGCATAGATGGGTACAAACTCGCCCATCAAGATTGCAGTTAGACCCGACCTAAGCTTGGTGCCGTAGTAGCCGTAAAGATTAGGCATGACGTTACCCTCTTCTGCAAGCAGTTTCAATACGCCGCTTACTACCGAGTTATGTTCGCCTATAACGGGCGTAATTCCGCCATCGGGGATTATAACGTCCTTTATCTCGCTGCGGTTCAAGTCCTCGCGCATAAAACGGGTGAGCTGCGTACCGTCGGTCACGCGGTAATACTCACCGCCGCCCATTTGACACGCAACCTCTATCTCGTGCGCCTTCGAAGGCGAGTTACCTACTACTACGCACGAGAAAGTAACCTTTTTATCGTTATTGAAATTATTCTCGACCGCAGTCTGATATAATTCGTTGTCATCGGTCGGCTGACCGTCGGACACAAGTATGATATGCCTACGCTCGACGTCCACCGCGCGAAGCATTCTGCCCGCCTGCTTTATCGAATTGGTGTAATTAGTGCCGCCACCCGTATTTTCGATATTATCGATAGCGGCGACTATCTTGTGGTACTGAGTGAGCGGAGTCAGGGTGAGCTTCTCTTGACCTTCGTCTTCGAGCGTCATGACACTGCAATAGTCGCGTTCGGTAAGCGCGTTCAAGCACGACTTGGCGCCCTCTTTGGCAAGCTCCAAAATGGTTTTACCCGTCGAGTCGTCCACGCTCGACATACTTCCCGAACGGTCGATTATTATAACCACGCCCAGCGGCGGAGTGTAGTTGATCGCTTCCACGGGTAGCATATCCTGATAAACGGTGCCTATCATGTCGCTTCTGTCGTAAGCGTTGGGCGTGTCAGTGCCCTGCTTATTACCGCCGACGGTGAGCATACCGCCGCCGAAATCGTGAACGTAGCTGTATAAAATTTGATCGAAGCCGAGCGGCATATCCTCGTTAGCTATGTTCATGAGTATTACTTGATCGTACTCGCGGAGATCGTTAACGTTCTTCGGCAAGCTTTCCTCGTCGGTTATCGTTAAAACGTCCACGTTTTCAAAGCGCGTTTTGAGAAGCGTTTGAAGCCGTTCCGCTTCCTTGTCGTAACGCTCGATTATAAGGATATTGTCGTACACCTGCAAATCGATATATGTGTAGTAACCGTTGTTTTGAGTGAGTGTATCACCGCTGCTAGCTATCGAGAAATACAGCCTGTGCATACCGGCTTTCTCGAACGAATACTCGATCGAAATTTCTTGCAAGGTTCTGTTAGTAAGGTTTACTTCCGTTTCGGAGGATCCCGCGTCGACGAACTCGCCGCTTTCCTCGTCGAGAATAGAGTCTTTAAGCGTGACCACCGCAGTTCCGCGGTAGGAGCTTTGAATGGACAAACCGAGCGTAAAGAGATCGCCCGCTACTATGTTATAGTCGGGAAGCGTTACGCCCATAAGCTGAACTTCACTATTCGAATGTTCGCCCGAGAATACGGCGGTATCGACCTTTATGCCCTGTGCGGCGAGGAGCTTTACGGCGGTGATCGCGTTGCCGTCCGTTTCCAATCCGTCTGACAAAAGCACTATTTTAGCCGTTTCGGGTTTTTCGAAAAGACTGCCCGCATAGCTGAGTGCCGCAGCTATATCGCTCGCGCTATCATCGGGCTTCTCGGCGTTCAAATAGGTATCGTACGCATGAGTTATATTTGCGGATAGCGGTACCGCGTAAACCTGATTGTATCCGAACGTGACAACACCAAGCTTAAAGTCGCCGTTGCTCTGCGCGATTAGATCGCGTACAAAATCGTCCCTGTCGACGTCCGCTTCCCGTCCGCTATGCGATGCGTCGACGAGAATGATCACCTCGTTTTCGGCGTTGGGAACATCGTACGAGAACCATACACCGACGAGCACGACGGTGCAAAGTACCATTACTATACAGTGCAATACAATAGAAGTAATGCGGTTGCGCGTGCGCCTGTAACGCTTAGCCAAGCGGAAGTACGGGAACAACGCAAGGAAAAACGCGGGTATCAGAAGCAGGAACAACCACGGGCTATTATTAAAATGAATAACAAAGTTTGTCATCCCGCCTCCTTAATACTGTTCCTTGATTTGCAGAAGCCATTCCGCAAATAACAAGGACACCAAAACTATTGCGAAGTAGAGCACGATATCGGTATCTATCCGTTCGGGCTCGACCACCCATTCGGGTTGTTCGAGAGTGTCCGCGGTCGCGAAAATATTGCTTTCCGCGGTCGGAACTTTAACGTAGAAATACTCGACCTGCCTACGCGTAGCCGAAGCAAGATCGGCGGCAAGTATAGGCTGTTCAAGACTGTAAACGCCGGGCGTCGTCACTTTGAGTGTGCTCGGGAAGGTTTCGTAAAGCAAGTTGTCGCCGTTTACCGTCGTTACTTGAAGAACATTGCCGCGCGCGTTGAGCGTTACACTGTCGTTCGCATCGAACACAAACCGATCGATCGTCGGCGGGAAGAAGTGCATGAACATATTACCCATCATTGCCGACAGCTCGGGGAAAAGCGCCGCGTACGACATTTTAACGCTGAACAGCATAGCTATGACTTTCGTCGACGGTTCGTCTTTTAACAGCAAAACGGGACTGTCATTACAGTATGCCAGTTCGTCGTAACCGTCGCTGAAGCTCACGTTGACATACTCGTTTAGCTTAATGTTATCGAAAGTTAAGTAATTGGTTATATCGTGCTTGACGCCCATAGTAAGCGGAGCTTCGTTAGGTCGACTCGTCGACCCGTTGATACCAAGCCCCGAACCGGAAGGCGCGCGGTCGGGAGACACGAGCATAACCACGCCGTCGGTAGGCATGGAGCTCGGCATTGTATATTCAAAAAGATAGAAATCGTAGTCTTTGCAGTATTCGGGATCGACTGTTTGATTTTCCCTAAGTTTAAGCTCTGTATATTCTATTTCCCAGAAATCGCCGAATACTTGGCGCAAGCTGTTAAACACCGCGCTGAAAAACGGGTTGGAGTTGGTACTGCAATACAGCACTTTGAGCGACTCTTTTTTGCCGCCGTACAGTCTGTATACATTATCGGTATCAAAGGAGTCCTCGGCGTTGGTAAAATATACGAACACGTTATCGTAAGAATAAACGGATACGTCGGGACGAACGTATACCGCGTTCTCGACGAGCGTAACGGGTTCTTCACCCACAAGCACGTGCATTTCGCCGTCGGAGTCGAAGCGGATATCCTGCTGCACGCTTACCGTTCTATTCTCGTTATTGACGCCGTAAATATCCATGCACAAAACGAGGTCCGCGGCCTTGCCGTAGCACCCGATTTCCACGTCGAATGTATAATAGTTGTTATCGGTAATCGAAGCCGTACAACCGAGAACGGCGGCATTCCACTCGCTGTCCAATGTCATATCGACGACGGTAACTCTGCCGGCGTCTACGTAGTCGGTATCGGTATACAGCAAAACCTCGGTATTGGGGTTTTCCAAAAGCACGCTACTTGCAAGGTTCATCGCCTCTTCTATATCGGAAGTGCCGTAAGTACAACCCAGATCGTCGGGATCGGCAAGCTCATCCAGTAGCGAATTAACCTCGACGATGTCCGCGTAGGTCATACGTTGGCAAACGTACGTAGGTTCGCTGTCGGCAAGAATAATGGTAATAGCTCCGCCATCCGATTTGAGCGTATCGGCAACCAAAGCTTTGACCTTATTGATCGCGCGCTCGAACCGTGTTTCTCCCAAATCGTCGGCACGCATACTCGCCGACGCGTCTATAACGGCTATCTTCTCCGCTTGGTGCGAGGTCGAGCTGCCGGGAATAAACGGTTGCGTCAAAATAAGCGCGCAGAATATAAGTACGAGCACTTGACAAATGAGAAGGAGTATGTTCCTAAACCTGCTTATGGGCAGTTTTTTCTTTTTGTATTTAAGGCTCAGCTTCCAAACAAATGTACTCGAAATTATCTTTTGCTGGTAGTTGGGTTTGAGTATATAGATAAGTATAAGCCCGATAATACCGATAAGTCCGAGCAAGCCCAAAGGCGTAAGTAAACTCATGATATTACCCCCACCTTTAACAGTTCTCCGAACAGCATCTTTTCGATAGGCTTATCCGTTTGTACCGAAATAAACTCGGCGCCGCGCGCCGCAGCAAACGAGCGAATATCCGAAATAAGATCGGACATAGCTTCCTTGTATGCAAGCTGCATTGCGCGCGTAATCTTTATTTTCATATTGCGCCCGTCTAATAAATCTTCGCTCTCGGCGTCTATGAGATGCACCCTGCCGTTGTACAGCGGGTCGTATTCCTCAGGCGACATTATTTGAACGAGTAATACCTGACGGCGTTTGTAGCAAATGTAATCAACCGCTTTTTTCCAATCGTTTTCGGTAAAGAAGTCGGATATGATTACGGTAAGACCGTCGCTCGTCCCCGTATTAGGGCAACCCGTTACCGCCGCGGCGATATCGGTTTCGCCCGAAAAGGTTATTTTTTCAAGCTCGCTTACGGCTCTGAAAAAGGGTGTTTTGCCTATAATCGTGCCAAACGGGTCCTCGGCTTTATTGCCCTTTATGAGCTTAAAGGAAAGCTTATCCATGTTATGAACCGACAAGAACCCCAAAGCAGCCGCAGTAGCTATCGAGTACGCGGCTTTTTGAGGGTCGGATTTTCCCATGGAAGCGGAGCAGTCCAAAAAAATTTGAACGTGCATTTGCCGCTCGTCAGTGAACAGCTTTAAGAAGAATTTTTCAAACCGACTGTATAAATTCCAGTCGATACGCCGAATGTCGTCGCCGAGCATATACTCGCGGTAATCGGCAAACTCAACAGTCTGTCCGTAAGTACGAACCAGATGCTTGCCGCCGAAAAATCCCGACAAATCGGTCCTCAGGTTAAGCGCCAAAGTTTCCAACCGACTGAAAAAATCATCGTTAATGTAAGAAACTTTCATTATTTACGGCCGAAGCCTTTGCGCTTGGACTTCTTGCCTTCCTCCGTCTTATTTTCGGTTGCACTTTCCTCGACGGGCGCTTCCTTGACTTCGCCTACCGCAGACTCGATTTCGGACGACGCAGTCTGTTCGACAAACGCCGCACCTTGAACCAAGGGCTCACCCTCTACTTTTGCATTAGGCGAAATGCCGTTCTTTTTGCACAGCTCGGCAATCATCATTTCGATTACCTTATCGGCGGATACGCGCGCCGCAATCGCTTCGAAGTTCATCTTCATGCGGTGACGAAGGACGGGATACGCAAGCTCGTTGATGTCGCTGTACGCAACGTTGAACCGTCCGTTCATGAGCGCCTTGACCTTTGCGGCCGATACAAGCGCTTGTCCCGCGCGCGGCGAAGCACCCAGACGCACGTACTGCTTAGCCGCTTCCGACGCGTATTCGCTGTCGGGGTGAGTTGCCGAGCAAAGGGTCATTGCATAACGCAGAACCTCTTTTGCAACGGGGATCTGATTAGCGGTCTTGCGCATTTTCAAAAGCTCGTCGCCGCTACACGCCGCTTCAGCGACCTCAGCCATGGTCTTTTGGGTCATATCGACTATATCCATAAGCTCGTCAAGCGACGGGTTGTGGACAATAAGCTTGAACATGAAACGGTCCATCTGCGCTTCGGGAAGTGGATAAGTACCGTCCTGCTCGATCGGGTTCTGCGTAGCGAGAACGAAGAAAGGCTCGTTAAGCTTGCGCGAAACACCCATAACGGTAACAGTATGCTCCTGCATGGCTTCGAGAAGCGCCGACTGCGTTTTGGGCGTGGCGCGGTTGATCTCGTCCGCAAGTATGATATTACTGAAAATAGGTCCGGGTTGGAACTGGAAGGACGAGCTTCCCGTCTTTTCGTCTTTGACGATAATGTTTGTACCCGTAACGTCGGCAGGCATCAGGTCGGGAGTGAACTGAATACGCGAGAACGGGAGATTGAATACGCGTCCGAGCGAACGCACCAAACGCGTTTTACCTACGCCGGGAACACCTTCGAGCAAGACGTTACCGCCCGCAATCATGGCGATGATCGTGCCTTCGACGACGTTCTTTTGCCCTATAACGTCACGCTCGACCTGCGCGAAAATGTTTTTGCACTGTTCGCTGAACTGCTTGATGTCCTTCTCTTCTGCCATAAAAGTTATCCAACCTCTTTTATTAGTTTTTTGAAACAAAATACCGAAATATACTTTGTGAATACTACGCAAGTACTCCGAAATACGTTTCGATTATTTTACGAAGATATTCGGGAATAGTCCCGTTGTCGGCAAGGTACTGCATTGCCAAACGGTAATACTCGTCGAATACGGCGCTGTACGGGGTTTCGCCGTCTATTACGCTATTAGAGCCGTTGTCTTCAAGCCCACCTGCGCCTCCGCCGCCGTTCTGGTTGGGATCGCCGGGATTGGACGGCGCGTTTTTATCGCCTTCGTCGTCGCCCTCTTCATCGCCGTCGTCGCTCTCATCGCTTTGGGCGAATATTGCGTAAATCACCAGGTTGTTATTTATATTTGTGTCGATACGCACGGGATTCTTGCCGAGCGAATTACCGAATTCGTCTTGCCATTCGTAGAACACAGACTCGTCGTCGGGATCGGCGGTAACCTGTAAGGTCGACTCGCCCGCCTTAACTACCTGAACGATATCGCCCAATATCTCGCCGTCGCCGGAACCGTTACCGATCGCATACTCAACCTCGTAGAAAACATCCGTCTCGGTTATGCTGTCTATAAAATCGCCGCCTTTGTCGATTATGCCTTGCGCGCTGAGCGCAGTAACCGTTGTCATTGCGGGACCTACCGCAATACCAAACACGCAAGCAAGCACGATACTCACGACCGAAGCGCCTATTTTAAGTCCTTTGCTCGAAACGGTCGACGCAACACCGACCGCGTTTTCGCGCTGTGCCGTAGCCATATAACTTTCGTCGCCGTTAAGTTCGAGCATGGTTATCATACGCTCCTGCATACCCATGCGGTCGAGCCTGCGCGCCACGTCCTCGGTAGTAGGACGGTACTTTAAGAAATATACAAGCACGCCGACAATAGCGCCTACGCCGAGACCGAGACCGATCGACAGCCATAAGCCACCCTTAAACGACGGCACGAACCACGTAATAAACGCGACAATGAATTCGACTCCGCCGCATACGGCAAGGCCCAAAAGGAACGCTTTAAGAATTCCTTCGAGAACCAATCTCTTTCTGAACTTGTTGAAGATTTCGTTTTGCATAATAGCCTCCTTTGAGATTGCAGCCGTCGTATCGTTTATTCTAACATACTTCGACAGCTTATGTCAAACAAAAACCGCCCACGCAAATAAAATGCGTCGACGGCTTTGTCAGATCCATAAATATGCTATACACTATTCGCACCGTTGCAAAACTACTTGTATAGTTATATCTATTCTACCATATATATATTCTTATGTCAAGCACAATGAGGTATGACACAAAAAATTTTTCATTCGCTTAACAATACAATTTTACTCGATCTCCAACCAAAAAGTATAAAAGTTGCTCGCCGTCATGCCGAGCTTATCTTGTAAAGCGAGGCTCGCCGCATTGTCGGCGAAGACGTCGCAAAACGGCGTTCGACCGAAGGTCATAACGTAGCCTATCATAAATTTTTCAAGCGCGCTTGCAATCCCCTTTCTTCGGAAAGCTTCGAATACTTCGAGCATACCCATAGAGCCTTCCTTATGCCTACCGATAAAGCCCGCGAGCTTGCCGTCCGCTATCGCGCCGAAAACACCCATGGTACGCATAATTTCCGCCATGCGCTCTGGCGAGTATCCCACAGGGTTATGGTTGTACGCCTTAGCCACCGTTTCGGCAAGCGACGGCGCGAGCCGCTTTATAACGACGCCCCTGGGCAAGTCGAGCTCGGGCGGCATAGCGCCCAGATAAGCAAAGCTTTTGCACGGCGGGGTTTCGAGTGAGCCTATACCGAACTCGGCAGGGTCGAGAGAGTTTGCGCCCATAACGCACGCCTCGTTACCCTTACGCAAACTCGCCTTATGCGCGGCGAACGCCGAAGCGGTGCGAAACGCGCACTTATACCAATCGCCCATGTCTACTATTGCCGCGTTCTCGTCATGAACAATCAGCTTGCCACCCTGAAAATTAACCGCGTCGAGGAGCACCTCGCGCTCTACCCTATAATCAATATCGTCAAGAATTTTCATACCGATATTGTACACTTAAAGCCGTCTCCTGTCAATCTTTTGACTAACGCAAAAGCCCGCGACTTTTCGCGGGCTCTTGTGTAGAACCAAGTATTTTTTTACGCCGCAAGTCCGGTTTCGTCGTAACCGACCGCTACGGGAGCGGACGCGCCCCAATGGATGGTAGCGCCGCTGTTCCAGCCTTCCGCCCAGCTTTTCGGCGCAAGCTCCGCGCTTGCAATGTGCGGAACGTAGATATCGGTAAGGTTAGCGCAGCCGGTAAACGCGGCCACGTTAATCGTCCTGATACCGGCGGGTAAGGTAATGCTCGTCAAGCTGTCGCAACCGTTAAATGCGTTTGCATATATAGACACACACTTGTTGCCCGCGAACGTAACGTTATTAAGAGCAGTACAACCCGTAAATGCGTTCGTGTCGACAGAAGTAGCGTCTGCGGGTATTATAAAGCTTTCGAGACTCGTGCAGCCCGCGAACGCGCGGTTACTAACCGACGTAACGACATTCGGGAGCGTTATGTTTCTAAGCGCAGTGCAATTTTCAAACGCAGACGAGAGCACGGACAATTTCTTCGACTCACCGAAGGTTACGGTAACAAGCCCCGAACCCTTGAACGAAGATCCGCCGATCTGAGTGACGGTGGCGGGAATATAAATCTGCGTCAAAGCCGTGCAATTCTCGAAAACGCTCGATTCGATAACGCGAAGGGCGTTGCCGATATTAACTGTGCTTAGCTTATCGCAGTCGATAAATGTTTTGGTTCCGATATAGCTGAACCCGTTCTGTATATTCACCGTAGTAAGCTCGGCATTCTCGGAGAACACCTTATCCTGTTTGTCGCTACCGTCGGACAGTCTGACGTTGGCGGGAAGCGTAAGCTCTACTATCTTGGTATTCTTGAACGAACTACCCATTAGCGTTTTATTACCGAGCCCGAACGACAAATTAACTACACCGCTATCTGAGAACGCGCCGGTATTGACCTTGTAAACGCCTGCGGCAATTGTTACGTCGGCAAGACTCGCGCAACCTTGGAACGCATATCTTTCTATAACCGTTATCAAATCGTCCCAGCTCACCGTCGTGAGGTTGGCGCAGTTAAAGAACGCTTTTTCAAGCAAGTATGTTTTCCGTCCGCCGAAATCGACTTCCTGCAACGCGGCGCAATCGAAGAACGCAGAGTTCGCACCGCCGATCGTGAGCGCCTTTTCACCCGCCCCAAACTTTACCTTGGCAAGGTGTGCGGTACCGCTGAACTGATTGTTATTAAATACCGTAACGCCCGCGGGAACGGTTATCTCCGTAATACCGCTATTCTTGAACACGTACGAACCGATCGCATTGAGCGCGCTGCCTTCCGCAAACTCAACGGTTTCGAGGTCGGAGCAATCCTCGAACGTGTTATTTTTTAGTGCGGCAAGCTTTGCGGGAAGCTCGATCGTACCGAGCGAAACGCATCCCTTGAACGCTTCCGCGCCCAAAATCGTAAGGTTAGTCGAAAGCGTGATAGCTTCAAGCGAAACACAGCCCTCGAACGCATTGTCGCCGACACTTACAACCGTATTGGGAAGCTCGATCGTGCCGAGCGCAGTGCAGCCCGCGAACACATTGTCGCCGATACTCACAAGCGCATTCGGAAGAATAACTTCTTCGAGCGAAACACAGCCTTCGAACGCGCTGTCGCTGATACTGATCAGCGAATTGGGAAGCGTAATCGAAGCAAGCGAAACGCAGCCCTCGAACGCACCGACTCCGATGCTGGCAAGCGTACTCGGAAGAACTATCTCTTCCAATTCGGCACAGCCATTGAACATACCGTCGTCTATGCTTGCAACACCTTCCTCGACAACGACCCTTTTCATCGCCGAGCCTGCGAATGCACCCGTCGAAACGGTCATATCGCCGGTTATCGTTATCGTGCCGGAAGCGGACAGCAATACCGATACCAGTATGTTACCCTCTTCGTATCCGCCGTTGCCGTCCGGCACTTTATTGTAAACCAACGCGCCCGAAAGAGTATAGTATTCGTTCAGGTCGTCGATTGTCAAGTCGGTTAACAGCTTGCAGTTGGGGAAAGGATTGCCGTCAATACCGGTAACGGTAGCGGGGATAAAGACCTTTGTAAGAGCCTCGCAATCGGCAAACGCGCCGTTGCCTATGCCCGTTAAACCGTTATGCAGGATCATTTCTTTGAGTCCCGTGCCCCTAAGCGCGTAATCGCCTATATACACGATTTCTTCGGGAAGCGTTATCGCTTCGAGCTTGGCGCAACCCGAGAATAAACCGGTCGGAAGCTCCGTGATCATATCGTCGCCGATTTCGAACTCTACGGTTTGAAGGTTAGCGCAATTGGCGAACACATACGACCCGTACGAGGTTACGGTCGACGGCAAAGTAAGCGTTTGAAGTCCGCTGTTGTTAAATGCCGAATTACCTATACTCGTAATATATTCGGGTATCACTATCGAAGTGAGCGACGAGCTGGTGTGAAATGCCGATATACCGATTGATTTAAGCGCCGTACCTTCACCGACAAACACAACCTCCGAAAGCTTAGGACAAACGCTGAACATATAATTGGTTATAGCGGTTATCGCGTCGGTATTAATCGTAACCTTAGTCAACGATTCATTTGCGTGGAAAATTTGAATACCGAGAGTTACGGGCGAACTCGGCAGTACCAGCTCGATTATTCCGCAACCGTCAAACGCATAGTCGCCGATATTAGTAACGTTATCCATATTTTCGACCGTAGATAAACTGCTTAAACCGTAAAACGCGCGAGTACCGATCGATATCTTTCTTTTGCCGAAGTCAACCGTCCCCAACGCCGTACCGTAGAAAGGCGCGTATATCGCGTTATTTGCGGCGGGGATTGTAAGAAGCGAAGCAGATTCTTCAAACTCGACCGTTTCGAGGTTACTGCAATTCCTAAACGCATAGAGATTGAGCGTGGCGACCGACGCGGGAATGGTTACGGACTCCAAGCCCGTGCACCCGTCGAACATATATTGCGCTATCAGAGTCGCGCCGGTCAAATCGACGTCGGTCAAATTCGTGCAGTTCGCAAACGCGTATTTACAGCCGTTAATCGTTCTGCCACCGAAATCAACCGTGGTTAATTCCGAGCAACCGCTGAATGCTCCGGTACTTGCCGACGTCGCGTCTGTTATCGTCAGTGTTTTGGTTCCGCTAGCAAAGTTCAAGGTTTGCAGACCCTTGCAGTTGTAGAATGCGCAGTTGGCGATGGTAGTAACATTTGCGGGGATCGTGACTTCAGTCAATCCCGTTGCTTGGAAGCAATATTTGGGTATTGCGGTGAACGACGCGCTCGTAGGCAACGTGACCGAGGTTAAGTTCGAGCAATTCTTAAACGTATACACGTTCGCAGTAGCCGTACCCAAAGAGGTTACTTTACTAAGGTCTATCGAACCCAAGGACGAACAATCCTGGAACACATACGTTCCGAGAGTAGTCACGTTATTTAAATCGACGGTTTGAAGACCCGTACAGCCGTTAAAGCAGTAATTCGACAGGCTCGTTACGCCGCTCGGTATGGTTATCGATTGCAAAGACGTGCACTTTTGGAATACGTACGTTCCGAAAGAAGTAACGCCGTCCATGCTGATGGTTTGAAGCCCCGTACAACCGTCGAAGGTGTAGTCCGACAATTTCGTCAAGCCGCTCGGTATGGTTATCGATTGCAAGCCCGTGCAATTCTGGAATACCTTCGTTCCGAGAGTGGTCACCTTATTTAAATCGACGGTTTGAAGCCCTTTACAGCCGTAGAAACAGTTGTTCGGTAAGCTCGTCACGCCGTTCGGTATGGTTATCGATTGCAGGGACGAACAGTTGTTGAACAAGTAAGTATTGAAAGTAGTAACCTTATCGATACCGGTAACGGTAGTAAGACTCGTACAGCCCGTAAAGAAGTAGGTTGGCAAGCTCACCGCCCTATTGTTCCAATTAACGGTAACAAGGCTTTTGCAATTGTAGAAAGGCGAAGAAGTACTGCCCGAGTAGAAGTTTACGGCGGTCGATACTTCGGCTTCGGCAAACGTAACCGTAACAAGACCGGTATCTCTGAATACCGCGCCTGCGGAGTTGCTCGTGCCCAGCTTGACTACGCTGCCGGGAATGGTTATAGCGCCTAACGAAGAGCAATAGGAAAACGCTTCCCTGCCAAACGATTGAATACTGTGTTTCCCGTCGCTTAGCGCCGCAAAGATAACGCCTTCGCCCGCAGATATTCCCTTACTCTCGTCCGCTACAACGCCTTTACCGAGGTCGGTACAGTAGCTGAACGCATAGTCGCCTATCGCCGTAACGGTATTGGGAATAGTAATGCTTTTAAGTGCAGTGCATCCGTAGAAAGTATAATTGCCGATTGTTTGAAGAGTGCTGTTGCCATCATCATTAACGGCAAAGGTAACGCTTTGCAGATACGGATTGCCGTAAAACGCAGACTCGCCTATTGCGGTTATGCCTTTGGGCACGGTAAATGAGGTAGCCGTATTTGTAGGCGAATACCAGGTTAATGTATCGCCGTTGCTATTGGTCAGGTACTCGGTAGGATTGGTCGTGCTTCCGTCCGAAGCATAAACGGTTACGTCGGTTAATTTCGTTAACCCTATTCTCCTGCTTTCGATAACAATATCCTGCGGCGCGGTAACCGAGGTTATCGACGTATCTTTAAAAGCGTTGTCGCCGACAGAAACCACGTTTTTGGGAATGGCTATCGAGATTAACGGCGCACTGTCGAAAGCGTTCTTGCCTATGCTCGTCAGTCTGCAATTGGCTGCGAATTCGACTTCCGAAAGTGCCGTACACTTGTAAAATGCCTGAATACCGAGCGTTTTCAACCGCGCAGGGAAGCTTATGCTTTCAAGCGCCGTGCAGCTATAGAAAGCGCCGTAGGAGTAAGTGCCGTCTTTATCGTTGAAAACGAGATCGTTTAGCGCCGCTTTTTGCTCCGCCGTATGACTGTCGGTATAAGCCTTGGTGTCCTCTTCGAACAACACTTCCGTTAAATAGATCGCTTGATAGAATGCGTCCGTTTCTATGAACTGCACTCTCGAATCTATTACGACCGAGGTTTTACCCCTAGGACAAATGAGCAAGGTTTTGTATCCTGCCGAATACAGTAAGCCTTGATCGTCCGTAACGTATTTGGCACAACCCGACTCCACAACAAACCTTTCCAGAGAATAATCGTTGGTGAACGCCGTGTAGGTGCCCTGACTTGATTTGACATAGATAAGGCTCGTTATTTTTTCGCCCGCGTTTGTGCCGGTTGCATTGGAACGCGGCGCCAAACGCTTAGGCAATGCGACCGATACCAAGGACGTGCACTCGGCGAAAGCATTCATTCCGATCGACAATCCACCGGTGGAAATCTCTTTATCCGTATGGTATGCATAAGCGTCGTTCGCGTCTACTGCGTCGTTAGTCGCATAAGTAACGGACGTTAACGCACTGCAACCGTAAAACGCATAAATACCTATGCCCACGTCGGTATTGGACGTATCGTGAATACCGCCCGCTATATTTATCGATGTCAAGCTTGCACAGCCGTAGAACGCATAGTCGGGTATGCGCTTCAATCTGTCGGGAAGCTCTATATTTATTAAGGACGTGCAATACGAAAATGCGCCGTTATAAGTGGTGGAACCACCGCCTTGACCACCGCTGCTCGTCGTGGTCGTTCCGTTGTCGATAGTCAGTTCTACGGTGCTATCTTCAAATGTAACCGTAGTAAGAGCCAAACATCTATCGAACGCGCTGTTTTCGATCGTATGGACCTTTGCGGGTATTTCGATTGAGCCAAGCGACGTGCAGTTATAGAACGTACCTTTACCGATAGTGGTAAGATCGTTTACGAGCGCGCCGTTTTCGTCCACCCTGTGAGCGAACGTAACGGAAGCCAGTTTGGTACAACCGTAGAACGAACCGTTGCTGTTGTTAAGATTGGAGGCATATCCCTCCTTAGACAACGTTTTCACTGTGGACGGAATGGTTATACTCGACAAGCTCTCGCAGGAGTTGAACGCTGTAGTGCCGATATAAACAAGACCTTCGGGCAAATTAATGGATTCCAAGTTCTTGCAGTTATAGAACGCATACTTCTTCATTGTGATATCGGCATGGTTCTCGTTATTTTCGTCGGTTTCGAACACGACCTCACGCAAATTGGTGCAACCGCTGAACGCGTATTCGCCTATCAAGGTAATGCCGCTCGGGATAACTACCCGTACTATGCTCGTGTTATTTTGGAATACGCCGTCACCCAATCGGGTCAGCTTTGCGGGAAGCCTAAACTCGCCCGTCTTAGTGGTCGGGACGAAGAGGATACCCGTTATATCGCCGTCCACGTCGAGCTCGTAAATTACGTTATCCTCGACCATGTATCCTACGTTATTCTCCGAGCAGGTTACGGTGGTAATATTTCTGCACCCGCGCAAAAAACCCGAATTTATGCTCACGGCGTATTTGGGAACGTAGAAGCTCGTTAAACCGGTACAACCGTTGAATGCACTGTCGCCTATCGAAAGATCGGCGCCGAGCTCGTCGTCGACAAATCCTATTGTTTTAAGCGCGGAGCAGCTTATAAACGCGCTGTCGCCTATTTCCTCCAGGCTTGCGGGGAAATCGATTCGACTGAGTTTATTACAACGAGCGAACGCGCTGTCGCCTATTCTCGTTAAGGACTCGGGCAAATCGATTTCCGTGAGAGCCGAACAGATCATAAAGGCTTGCGCACCGATTGTAGTTAAGCCCGACCCGAGCGTTACGGAAGCCAAGCCCGTACAACTATAAAAAGCGTTGTCGCCTATTTCAGTGACGGTATTGGGAATATCTATACTTTTTAATGCGGAACAGTTATAAAACGCCGAATCGCCTATTTTTCTGACGTCCGTTCCCGTTTGGAAATCAACCGAGGTCAGAGTCTTACAACCGTAGAACGCACGCTCGTCGATAATAAGCGTATTCGAGCTATCGGCGTCCTCGGGGCCTTTAAACGTGACTTCGGCAAGCGCAGTGCAACTCTCGAACGCGCCCGATTCGATTTTTGTTATCCAAGCCGGAATTTCTACACTTGTTAATTTTGCCGCCTGGTAGAAAGCGTTGGCGCCGATTACGGCTATGCGCGAATCTATATTACAGTCTTCCTTTCCTATAGGGAAATAAATCAATCGCCTGTCGGCGCTCTCCACAAGCATATCGTCGACTATATAGTACCTATTGTTGGTCTCTATATCTATTTTAGAGATATTCTTGCAGTTATTGAAAATCTTGGAATTAAAGCCCGAGATATGCGCGGGTAGCGTTACGCCGGATAAAAGACCGCAATTGCGGATCGCACTTTCCTCTATTACGAGTTGTTCGAGATTTTTGTTCTCAACGTTCTTACTAAACGTAATATCCGCTAAGTTTTGGCAGTCGTATATAGCATTGGCGTAAATATTCCTTACGCCGGTAGGGATAATTATCTTCGAAACCTCGCAGCTTCTGAAAGCGTACGCGGGAATTGCTTCCACTACATCGGGAACGGTATAAACGCCGTCCTCGCAGACGACCGCTTGCGGAACGAACTTCAATTCGTAATCGCTCGTCCGCTCGTTAAACGCAATAAGCGCACCGTTTGCGGAGCTGTATACGGGATCGCTGTTGCCCGCCTCATAAATTGTTACCTCTTTAAGATTAGAGCATTTATAAAATGCGCTGCTGTCTACCTCGATCGTAGTTACCGTATTCGGTATGGAAATGCTTTCAAGGTTTGAACAATAGCTAAACGCGTTGCTGTCTATAACCCTCACATATTTTTCGCCGTGAACACCGTCGTTGTAGCTAACGGGAAGAGTTATGTGCTTAATGGTAGAGCTTGACAGATTGGAGTTTTTTACGACGGAGTACGCTTCACTGTTTTCAAGATAAGCGAAATCAAAGCCAACTATATACCGCGCGTATGCAGTGCCGCCGTAGCGGTTAGCCCACTCTTCCACGCTCTTTCCTCGTTCATCGGTGTACTGTATACCGCCTGTCGGCGCGCTGAACCAACCGAGGAATATGTATCTCGCATCATTCGGCGTAGGCACCTCGAACTCAAAGTCGCTCCGGTACTGCGCAAGTCCTTGACCGGTCGAACCTGTGGGTGCGCGCCCGTCACCGTAATTAAGATTTACCGCATACTTCGCATTGTTCCAGTTAGCAAACAGCATGAGGTCGCCTGCGGTGTTGAACACCGTCGTTTTGTCCAGCTTCTGTCCGTTGCCGTTAGCCCCGCCGACCGAGTTGTACCAGCCCGCAAACTCATACCCCGACGCTTCCGGAGGTTCGGGAAGTACTAGCTCGTCGCCTATCGCTACGTACTTATCCGCAACGGACATTCCCGCAGCACCCTGCGTATCGAACTTTACGGTATACGCATATACGTTTATCTCTTCGGTCTCGTTAGCGTTGCTTACGGTTATCTTATTGTCGCCCGCTTTCGTCAGCGTTATCCTTGTCGACGTCTTTCCGTCCGTTATTGTCTTTACAGTCGTGCCGTTGACCTTGACCGTATAATCGCTTACGTTCAATACAGGTCGCCAGCTCACTATTCCGCTCTCGTACTTGACCGTTCCTTTTATGCTCGTCCTTACTTCGTATTCGTCAGACCATAAAGAACTTTCGCTCGCGTTGTTTCCTACTGCCTGTACTGTTATTTTATCCGTCGTTACGTTCGTGATTTTACTGAGGTCGAGGGTATTGCTCTGTGCAGGATAAGTCTTATCCCCGATCTTTACCACATAGCTCTTTGCGTCCGTTACTTT
>JAAVHP010000024.1 GCA_014799665.1 Clostridiales bacterium | reverse complement strand
GAAGATATCAGAATGGAGTTGAGCGATTTCAAGCAAATGAATCCCGCAATTCTGGACGAATACGCAAAAGTGGGCAAAAAGGCCGATTCAATCCGTACATTATTAAAATTATTGAAGCAAATCGAGTTGTAACTTTTGTTATACAGGAAACTCTTTTGAAGGATGAAGATACAGTATTGCTCGGATCTGCACATGGAGTTTCATGATAATATGCGCTTCATGAAGTCACTGCCACTGGAGGTGGTCGGTGATGTACTTGTCATTGCCGGTGATGTCGGTTATCTTGTTGACACTACAATTCCGCATCTTAGATTCTGGAAATGGGCTTCTGAAAACTACTGTCAGGTATTGATGGTTGCTGGAAATCACGAATTTTACAACAACGGAGATATCGCAGCACAAGGCGATAGTTGGCAAAAGATGTTCCTTCCAAATGTCGGCTACTATCACAACAGAGTTGTGAGGATAGATAATGTTGATTTTATTCTCTCAACATTATGGTCAAAAATCCCACCTGTTGACGAATTCGCCATTCAGAACGGGATGAACGACTATGCTCAGATCCTTTATAACAAGCGGCGTCTTATCCCTCAGAACATCAACGATGAATATGAGAGAAACCTTTCATTTATCAAGAAAGCGGTAATGGAGAGCAATGCCGAAAATATAGTAGTTATTACACACCATCTGCCAACATTCGAAGCCATCGAAGATAAACATAAGGGAGGTGTGCTGAATGCTGCCTACGCCACCGAACTCGGTGATTTCATTGCCGACAGTCGTATCTCAGCATGGATTTATGGTCATTCACATCATAACACTGACCTAATGATTGGCAATACCCATCTCGTCAGCAATCCTCTCGGCTACGTCTTCTGTGGAGAAAATACTCACTTTAATGATTCCTCATTTATTGAATTATAATATATTTGTCCAATGTATCTACGTGCTAACACCCTTTTTAAGACTGAAGATTTGGGTTTAATATATAAAATTGAGGTGGATTCAACACCTCAAGGTTTGTTTTTTCAAAAATGGATAGTTTCATAAGTGGGTTAGCAATGTAAAAGCCGAATCTTTATAATTTTCAATTCCCTCAAATTTAATTGCATAAAAATGGATAAGACTCGTTTTGATAATATTATTAAGTCTATAGACTCTTCCGTACTAATGGATTTGGAGCAGATACGCCGTTATCTTCGTAGGGGCAAAGCTTCTGTTATGGTGGGCGCAGGGTTCTCAAAAAATGCTGTTATGAGCGAGGGCGTTAGAATGTGCGATTGGGGAGAATTATGCTCTCGATTTCATAAGGAACTTTATGGCCGCGAACCTCTTGACTATGAACTACGATTGAAGTCAGCACTGCGACTTGCCCAACAGGTAGAGAGTGTCAAGGGTAGGAATGCATTGGAAGAGCTAATCAAGGAATCGTTACCAAATAACGCAATTGCCCCGGGAGATTTGCATGAGAAATTGGTTAATCTTAACTGGAGAGATATTTTCACGACGAACTATGACACACTTCTTGAAGATGCTGCCATAAAAATATGCAAGCACTATAATGTTGTTACATCTAAGGATTCTCTCATATATCAACCTCACCCACGTATTGTCAAAGTACATGGTTCTTTTCCTGACAACCGTCCCTTCATCATTACTGAAGAGGATTATAGAACATATCCCTCGCGATTTCCAGAATTTGTGAATACAGTACGTCAGGCGTTGATAGAGACTCAATTCGTCTTAATTGGATTCTCAGGAGATGATCCCAATTTTTTGAGTTGGCTTGGATGGTTCCGCGATATTATGGGACATCGTATGTTGCCTGTCTATCTGATTCATATTGGATCTATGCCACATTTATCGGAATCTCAATTAATGGAGAAACGAGGTGTTCGGCTTATTCCGACAGCATCCTGTTCGACAGACGTTACTGAGGCTATCGATTTTATACTTTCATATCTTGGTGACGAATATCTTTCTGAGATCAAATGGTCTGGTAAAATATCTATAAATAGAATTACCAACGATTTATCTCTAAAAGAACTTACTATGGAAATGAGAACAATTAGAGAGTCATACCCTAATTGGCTCATTTTACCCGTTGATAAAATATATAATTTCAGTGATACATGGGAATTATTCCCGTTCTATGAAAAAAAATTTCAAGAGATTGAAAAAGATTCGGACAAGTTGGAATTTCTATCGGAATTGGATTGGCGACTATCCGTTTCTTTCATGCCTGTATGGATTGACCATTCATGGTATGTAAAAGCTCTAGAATGGGTGGCGGAAATCAGTGGAAATGTCACCGCTGATGCTCGTAAATATATTGAAAACCTTACTCTATCCTTGCTCAGAATTTTCCGTCAGCGGAGAGATGATAAGTTTTTGAGGTTACTTCAAAAAATCGAAAACAACTATAATAATGCTTCATATTCGATCTATCGTAAATTGCAGAATGAAAAGGCTATATGGTATCTCCAACACAATGATATTGCATCATGTAAGAAGATACTTGAATTATGGACAGTCTCGGCAGATGATTACAAAGGAGTTTTATGGAAATCTCGTATCCTAGTCGAAATCGGTGAGAATAGAAATGCGATAATGTTGCTGGAACAAAGTGTTGATGATGCTAGAAGAAAGTTATTGCTCAACGCTTCGTCAGATTTCCATTCAAGTGCGTTAATCATACTAGAAAGCTGTTTAAAAGTTGCTAAAAGGGAAAAACCGGACAATAATGTCAATACATTTCCTCCGTTCATCAAATATCGTGATTATGCAACAAAGGAAATGGATACAGAAAATAAAGGGGGGTATAAGCGCATTCACGGTTTTAATATTGGGAATACTACCAGTACTTGGTCTTCTGGAGGCAATGGGTATATTTTAAAATATGTTGGAGCGGCAAGATACTTTTTGATCGCGGAGGAATATGGGAGAGCTATAGGATTATACGCAGGATCTATAAATTCCGATGTCGCAAAAAAGGCATTGCCATTATTGGCTGAAATTGATATTAAAGGCGCGATCAGCTATCTTATTGAAGCGAACGATGAAAAATCGTTTGAGTTGACTTTCTCAAGAGATTTTTTGATGAAAAAATTTGATCAAACTGTTATTAATGGTATTTTCGATGAATTATACGAATATAAATCTTTAATACAAGGCGATAAGGATCAGATTTCTCCTCGCGATTATAATATTGTTATTCCGTTGTTGAGCAGGTTATGTGTTTTAACTGATGTGGATAGAGTTGAATTAATTACTCAACTTCTCATTCGCCTTCATGGAAAAAACACTGAGAATTTTACTGGATATCTTACCACAGCTTACAATTCCCTACCATTAGAACAATGTAAAACTATATGGTGGGAAATATTGAAAAAGCCTGTTGCTTTGGATTTTTATAATAATGATTATCCACGTCCTTCAGCGGTAATCAATGAATGGGAAGGCGATGAAAACGTAATTAACAATATAATTTGTGCCCTCAAAGTGGACAATCCTGACGTCCTCCGCGCTGGTGTGGAGCGACTTGGCGAGGTGTATTTACTACTGCCAGAAAAGTATCTACTTGAAATTGATAATTTCATAGCTTCAGAATGGGAATCATTTCATTCAACCAACATAATCAATGTACTCGGCGTAAATGTAAAGTCGTTAAACGGTAAGCCTTGGGAAGCAAATTTTAGGCATACTATAAATGAGTTTGTTGATAAATTTCTCTTAGGTCAAGTTTCGGGTATTTCTTCGTCTGTACCAATTGATAATTTCAGTGATAGTTTGGCATTATTTATTAATTGCCGTAAATATCTGACTACCGACCAAATAGAACGAATATTGGATAGGATCTGTTGCTTTATCACAGAAAATAGCAATTCTATCAGCGAAGATGATTCAGAAACTCTTATGGGAGGAATGCGTCGTTTCTGGACTGAGGCTATGAGAATGGTTAATCTATTCATATCAAGAACAAATATCGCTAAAGTCAGCCCTGGCTTGGTAGCTGATCTGTTAGGTTGTCTTAATGAATATAGAGATCTATTTCCATTTGCCACGTCTATAATAAAGATGCTGACTTTTGATGGCAGATTAATGCGTGCGGAAGGTAAGCATAATCAGAGACTGGTCCGCCATATTCTGTCAAAAAGTATTCAATCAGGTTCTCCGAGTTTTATTTATGATGGTTTCAACGCCGTACTAGAATGCTATAATAACAATGACGGTAAATTTGGAATGCAGAATATTGTCGAGGAGGTTATCAATCGGTTACACTATCTCCATGATGATATCTCTATATGTTATATTAAATGTCTTATGACATGGATACGTGTTGGCATCATTAAGGATCCAAAACTCAAGCGACTTATTAAGTTCCTCCACGAATTACCTGATAAAGTAATGATAAATCAGGATATTAGTTCTTCTGTTAAAGCTGATTTGCTATTTTACGGGGGGAGGCTTGTAGGTCAACTCTCAGAATATATGCAAAACAGTGATGAAATGAATGAATGTCGTATTCATTGGTCGTTAATAGTCGGAGAACTCCCTGCTGACATCAGAAAAGGTTTCTTTTTAGGGACGGAATTGGAAACTGGACGGAAAAAGAAGTGATTATATTCTATAATTCACATCCTAATTGGTTGATGAAAAGATTTAATACCTAACTAAAAAGCGTTCATAACAGATAATAGGACATTACCGGGAAGACTCTATATAGTGAGCGTATTTGAGATGAGCAAAATGATTTCATTGCGGTGATGGGGTACTCGTTACCCAATAGATGTTCAACTTTTTGCCTAAATGATTACCCATGTAGCATTGTTCTTTGCCCCTTCTCTGGTTAATAGTCCTTTTTCTTTTAATGAAACAATAGTGCGGTCGATGGTGCGCCTTGAGAGTCCTGTTTTGGTTGTGATGGTGGCAATTGAAATTTTAGGATCTTCCCTTATAAGCCTGACAACGGCCATCTCTTTCAACGTCAGTTTCACATTTTGTGCTTCCGACGTTTCTAATACGTCATTTTGGCGTTTAGCGGGATTCAAAACGTCAATTTGAGGTTTAGTGTCATTCCACCGAATATGTAGATAGCGGTTCTTCAATTCATTGTTCTCCCCGTAGATCAGGTTCCGGAAGAATAAAACGAGATATTCTATAGTTGGCTCAATGCCTTTAAGGGCATTACGATAGTTTGCCCTAACAAGTGCATTGCGAAAATACCACGAATGTTCTTTAAACATATCATTGGTGGCTGGAATACCCATTGAACGGAGATACTTTATCAAGAATACGGCAGTGGTTCGGGTATTACCTTCAGGGAAAGGATGGATCTGCCATATCCCTGAAATAAAACGGGCGAGATGTTCTATTATCTGAACCTGTGTCAATCCTTTATACCGGAAACTTCGTTCCTGTTCAAGATCGTATTCAATGGTCCGCGTCAGATCCTCAAATGGACCATAAAGCACTGTTTCCCCGTCAAGCACCCATTCCTTCTTAGTAATGTTGTATTCACGGAAGTCTCCGGCATGTTTCATTACCCCTTTGAAAATTCGGCGATGTAGTCCTGCTAATCCCTGTACCGAGAAAGAGAATGAAGACTCGGAAAGAATTCGGACAATATTCTTTGACACCTCGTCAGCTTCCTTTATATCTTCCGGTATCTCACGCGCAGCCTCACTGCGATAATAAGTGGAGATTAGTGCATCAACATCATCAATAGAGACCTCTCCCTCAATGTGCTTCTTAGCCGTTTCAATCAAATAGTCAGACACGCTCAAACCATCGACCTTTTGTAAGCCGATAGCCGTTTGCCACAACTCAGCCCTCTCTTTCGGGTCAGACTCCGT